>CAZDRW010000589.1:0-2567 GCA_964507555.1 uncultured Desulfarculaceae bacterium | reverse complement strand
CTCGGTCACAATGCGTGCCCCCCGCCCCAACTCAATTCCGCAATCCTGGTCCAGACAACCGGCGTCCATTTTCTGACCGATGGCCGAGATGATTGCTCCGGCCACCAGGATGAACTCGGAGCCTTCCACCGGAGTGGGCCGGCGCCGGCCAGATTCGTCGGCCGGACCTAAAACGGCCTGCAGGCATTCCAGGCCAATGACACGCCCGTCATTCACCTCCAGGCTTTTAGGTACTGTGAGGAAATGAAAATTCACCCCCTCGGCCATGGCCTCTTCCACCTCGTGCTCGTGGGCAGGCATCTCCTTGCGCGAGCGGCGGTAGGCCACAGTTACTTTTTGGCAACCCAAACGAATACAGGTCCGCGCCGCGTCCATGGCCGCATTACCGCCTCCCACCACTACCACCTCACCAGCCGGAGGCTCGCGTCGACCCTGGGCCACTTGTTTTAGGAAACCAACCCCGTCGATAACCTGATCGGGATACTGGTCCTCATCCGGCAGTCCCAAACGGAATCCAATAGATGACCCGATACCCAAAAACACGGCGTCGTAGCCTTCACCCCGCAGGCTCTCCAGTGTGAAGTCCCTGCCCAATTTTTGTTTGGTGCGTAGTTCAACTCCCAAGTCCAAGATGGCCTGTACCTCTTTTTCAATAATCTCCCGGGGCAGGCGATAAGCTGGGATACCGCTGAAAGCGGTACCGCCGGCTTGATTTTCGGCCTCGAAGATGGTGACCGCATGACCCTCCAAAGCCAGGAAAAAGGCGTTGGCCAGGCCGGCCGGGCCGGCCCCGATCACTGCCACCCGCGTTCCCGTAGGCTCGGCCACCTGGGGACGTGGGTAGCCGCCCATCTCCAAGGCGCGCTTGGCCGCCACCGCCTTCATGGCCCGGATGCTGACCGGCTGATCCAAGCTGCCCCTTAGACAGGTGCTTTCACAAGGCGCGGGGCAAACCAATCCGCAGATGTAGGGCAGAGGGTTGTCCTGCCGGATAACCTTCACCGCCTCCACATGACGGCCGGCAGCCACCAACGCCATGAAGCTGGGAATATCGATGCCCGCCGGGCAAGTGGCTTGGCACGGCGCCACCAAGGGCATGGTGCAATCGAAAACCGCGCAGCTCTCCTGGGTGAGATGGATGCGCCACTCATCCATGAAGTAGTCCAGCGAGCTTTTAAGAGCCCAGCCCGCGGTAGAGCCCATGATCCGCATTTGGGCTGCGATTTCCTCGAGATTTGCAATATGCTCTTGGCTGGCTTTACGCAGGGCCAATTGCGCCACCAACCGTATGGCATGCAGAGTAAGCTGACGGGACGCCTCGTCATGCTCCAAACCCAGATTTAAAATCTTGGTCATTGCGCGCCTGGTGAGATCCACTAGGCAATCTCTTTGGTCCAGCATCCATAAAGTGTTGAAGGTGGCGGCCAAGTCCTGGCTCATCAGCTCCTCGGGCGCCAAAATAGTATTTGCTTGGGACAGCCGCAGGAAACCGCCCATGCCGCCCTCCAGGGCAAGCCCCTTTATTCCTTCGGGTTCAGCGAGACCCGCCTCCTCTAGCAATTGCTCCAAATTCAGGCCCAAAGGCACCTCGTATAAACCAGGCCGGCTCACGGCTCCGCCGACTGTGATTAAGGTGGTTCCGGCTTGGTGGTTGCGACCCAAGGCTCGGTATTCATCGGAGCCCAAGGCCAGAGCCAGGCCGATCTGGTACCAGGTCTGTAGAGAGTGATTCAATTCCTGCGGTGCGGCAGGCATAGGGGTTTGCGGCGTCGCGTTTGGTCCTGGGAGTATGGCAGGCTCATATATCTCCATTGAAAAGGCGATGTCAGCCAAGGCGCCTTCGGCCCTGGCTTCTTCATAGGCCGCGCGCAGGTCAGGCAACAGTCCCTGCAGTCTTGCCGGCAGACGCAGCAGAACCTTTGCTACGCCAAAAGCCCTGGAAACTATGGCCATGGCCTCTACCAAGCCCCAGGGGTCATCGCCTAATAGTTTCGTTGTGACCTGGCTGCGGAAATCAGGTTCGCATGCGTCAACCACGATGACGCCCTTGGTCTTGCAATGCAGAAAACTCCACCATTTCTCATAAACCGGACGCGCGCCGGGCCCCCGTCCCCGCAAGCCGCAATCGCGCAGCAGGATAATAATGTCGGCTGGCCGCATTCCTAGTGCGCGTTCCAGGCCCTTGAATCCGCCGGCGCTTCGATACTCAGCCAGCCCGGCGCTGGCCGCTTTAGCCTGACGACTAAGTAAGGGTCGCTCCCAATCTGCTTGACGCCATTTATATTGTTTGGCCAACTTGGGGCTCCTTGATTAAACGAGCATGTCCAGCAAATAACTTGCAATTATGCAGTGTATACCGGGCTTTATGTTATACCATCACTCCGCTGCGGTCAAAGTAGGCTTGTGGTGCAAAGCTAAGCCCCCGTCCGCTAAAGCTGCAGACGAGGGCATAGCCTGAGCATTGCACAATACTAGATAGAAGCCACAGCGCCAAAGGGAGCTCCCGCTAATTACAAGGCCCTTTGCCTGCGTGCGCAGGCCGGGCAGAGCTTACGGTCCACATGAGC
>CAZDRW010000588.1:0-2568 GCA_964507555.1 uncultured Desulfarculaceae bacterium | reverse complement strand
TATTTCCTGCGCACCTTCGTCAACCACCAAGTCGTGGATGCGTCGGACGTGATCATAGCCCAAGAAAAGCTGTTGATCTACCCAGTGGATTTCATAATCTGCGTCTGGAACATGCCCAATATGACCGGGCTGGAGTTGCTGAGATGGGTCCGCGGCCATGAGCGCTTCAGTAGAATGCCGTTTCTGATGGTGACCGCGGAAATGGCAAACGAGGTCGTGGCCGAGGCGGTTGAAGAAGGTGTGGACGATTATATCGTCAAGCCTTTTCAGGCCCAAACCTTGAAAACCAAGATAGATTCGGTTCTCCAAAAGCGCAACACCCCTTCGCCTTTGGACATGGAGTTGGCGCAAGGGCAGGCGCTTCTCAACGAGAAGAATCCGGCCGAAGCCGTGGCCGTTTTTCAACGGGCCATAGAGACGGCTCCTCAGAGCCCCCGGAGCCATTTCGCCATGGGCCAGGCCCTGGAAGCTTTGGATCGGGCCGATGATGCCATCAAATTTTACGAACAAGCCGCCAAGATATCCCCAAAATTCCTCAAAGCCCTGGACTGTCTGGCCCGTCTTTATCAGAAGCAGGGCAAAGACGACTTGGCGGCAGCCCACTTTAAAAAGGCCGCCAAGCTGAGCCCCCGTAATGCCCGCCGCCACTTCAATATGGGCAAGCTCCTTCTGGAACAGGGGAACACCGCCGAAGGACTGAGGGCCTTGGAACAGGCCAACGAGCGGATCAGCGGCGACGCCGATCTTATCGCGGAGATGGGCGAGGCGCTTTTGGGAGCGGGCCTAAATGCCGAAGCAGCCGAGGCCTTCGGCCGGGCCGTGGAGATTGCCCCCCACCAAGTCCATCTCTACAACCGGATGGGCATAGCCTTCCGGCGCCAAAAGCGCTTCAAGGAAGCCATCGAGCAATATCAGCGGGCCATTCAAGTTGCGCCCGAGGACGAAAACCTGCAATTTAATTTGGCAGTGGCGCTGGCGGAGAGCGGTCAATACGAGGCCGCCCGGCAGACTATAAAACGGGCGCTGGAGTTGAATCCCGAATTCGCCGAGGCCCGCCAATTGCAAACGCGTCTGGCCCGGTAGACGGTCATGGCCCGACGCCCCAAGCACTCTGACCAGAAAAACGGCGCCAATCCCGCCAGCGCCAAACCCAAAAGCAATCGCAAGCCAAAGAACAAGGCTCCGCTCAAGACGGCCGCCGGCCCGCCGGGCCCCGAAGGCTATGAGGAACTGAAATATTTTAGGGACGTATTGCTGACCAGCCGCAATAAGCTGGCCGCGGTATTTGATTCCATTCCCGACCCGGTTATTTCTCTTACGCCGGAAGGCATAGTTGAATCGCTGAACATGACGCTCGCCCGCCGGGCCGGGGCCCACCCCCGCGAATTGGTCGGCTTAAACGGCGAAGAGCTGTTGAGGCGGGCGGGAACCTCACCGATCACCATTCATCTTCTCAAGCAAGCCTTTGATCAACTAAATGCCCAGGGCAGCGCCCAATACCGGCTCGTGGAGACGCCGGGAGATGAAGGGCCCGAATTCTGGGAGATCTCACTGATACCGGTGCGTAATGCCGAAGGCCAGCTCAGCCTGGCCATCATCCACGCCAAGGACGTGACCATCTTCAAGCGCATGGAACAAACCATCCGGGAGTACAGCCACTCCCTGGAGGAAATGGTGGCCGAGCGCACCAAGGACCTTTTAGCGGCCCGCAACCAATTGGAGCAAGACAAGGAAGCCCTGGCCAAGGCCAATGCGGACCTGCGCAATTTGGAAACCGTGCGCCGCGACCTCACCAACATGGTGGTGCATGACTTGAAGGGACCGCTGGCCGAAATCATGGGCAACCTGGAACTGCTCTCGTTCGAGACGCTTTCGGAGACTCAGGGCGAAGCCCTGGGCTTGGCCAGTTTGGGAGCCGACGACCTTTTTCGCATGATAACCAATCTTTTGGACATCAACCGCCTTGAAGAACGGGAGTTCCAAATCAATCCCGAGCGCTTGATCTTCCAGGAATTGGCCGAAGCGGTTTGCGGCAGGTTCCAAACCATAATACGCTTAAAGGAACTGCAAATTGAAATCGAGGACCAGACGCTGGCGGGAATGTTTGCCGACCGGGAACTCCTGGAACTGGTGTTGCGTAACCTGGTCAGCAACGCGCTAGCGCATACTTCAGAGGGCGGTAGGCTGCGGCTCTTGGCCCAGGATCAAGAGGACGGGGTGGTTATCGAGGTGGCCGACAACGGATCGGGCATCGCCAAGCATCTGCAACACCGGATTTTCCGCAAATTCACCCAGGCCTACAACCACACTGGCCCGCGCACCAGCACCGGCCTGGGGCTGACCTTGTGCAAAATGGCGGCCGAGGCCCACGGCGGCACCATCTGGCTGGAAAGCGATCAAGGCAAAGGCGCCCGCTTCTTCGTGTGGCTGCCGGGCGAGGCGAAATAATCCTTAGAGCCCGCAGCCTTCCCAGCACCCATCCTTGCACTGCCTGAAAAAAGGCGGCTGTCCGCACGCCAATGATAAGGCGTTATTACATGCACCTTATCAATCTACGCAGATCGTTGG
>CAZDRW010000587.1:0-2587 GCA_964507555.1 uncultured Desulfarculaceae bacterium | reverse complement strand
GCGGACGTAGCGCCCGTTGATAAAGGTGTAGATTTGATCCATGGCGGCGCGCGACAAATCGGGAAGACCAGCCAGGCCCGAGAGCGTGAGGCCGCCCGCGTGATGCTCGACCTGCACCATGCGTGCAGCGGTATCTCTGCCCAACAGGGTAGCCACCCGCAGCGCCAGATCATCCGAAGGCGGCAGGTCATAGGCCACGCGGCCGTTTATGGTGTAACGGAAGGCTACTTCAGGTTTGGCCAGGGCCAGGCGCAAGAAGGCTTCCCCCAGGTGCCCCGCTTCGGTGGCGATGCTTTTCAGGAATTTGCGCCGGGCCGGAGTGTTGAAAAAGAGGTCGCGCACTTCCACCACGGTGCCCGCGGGGCAGCCCACTTCTTTGACCTCGCGCAAGGAACCACCGCGTACGATCACTTCGGACCCCACGGTGTCCTCAAGCCGGCGCGAGCGCATGGTGAAGCGGCTCACCGCGGCGATGCTGGGGATGGCCTCGCCACGGAAGCCCAAGGTGGCAATCGCCTCCAGATCCTCGGGCAACGCCACTTTGCTGGTGGCATGCCTCTCCAGGGCCATCAGCAGGTCGTCTTGGGATAGGCCCCCGCCGTCATCCACCACTCTTATCAAGCGGTGGCCGCCGCCTTCAATTTCCACCAACACCCGGCTGGCACCGGCGTCCAGGGAGTTTTCAATGAGCTCCTTGAGCACGCTGGCCGGGCGCTCCACCACCTCGCCGGCGGCGATCTGGTTGGCCACTTCTTCCGGCAAAAGCCTTACCGGGCGTATTTGAGGGGAATCAGGCATGCCACTAGAATACATCAGCCGACCTTGTCAGGCCAGAGGGGCGGTCTTGCGGTAGGTTCGGGCTATCTGCTATGTTTAGCCCGCCGGGGATGGGCCCCTAAGGTTTATCTTCGGGCGGATCGGCCCCTGCCGAGAATTAAGAGTGTGCCTTCTTCCTTCCGGCAGGGGCCCATCGCATTATTAGGAGTAATCATGGCCAACAAGAAGGACGCAGCCAAGGAAGACCGCCTCAGCTCCCGTGAAGAGGCCTATCTCAAGACATCCAAGGAAATCGCGGTGAAGTTCATTGAGACCGGACGGCTTTCCTCCGCCGGCTTTCAGGAGACTTTTTCCCAGATCTACCGGGCGGTGAAGGAAACGGTGGAAGGCGGGAGCTAGGTGGGCTCGCGATAATACACTTGGCCTAAGTATAAGCCGCCGGCCGGCGCCTTGGGGCCGGCGTAAAGTCTTCGGCGGGCCTTTAGCATCTCGCCTATGGCCTCCGGCTTGAGTTTTCCCATTCCCACCTGCACGCAAGCGCCCACCAGATTGCGCACCACATGGCGTAAAAAACCGCTGCCGGTGATGCGCACCAGCCATACCGGTTCGGCGCTGTCCAGCTCGGCGGCCAGCACCCGGCGCACGGTGGAGCCTTCCTCTACCTGACCCATCCGGCTGGCGAAGGCCAGGAGATCGTGCTCACCCTTCACCTGGGCCAAGGCCGCTGCCAAGGCCTGGGCGTCCAAGTCTTGGTCCAGCGCCCATAGGCGGTTGCGCAAGAACAGGGGCGCTTTGGCATCGGGCCACAGATAATAATGGTAGGTCTTGGCCCGGCAATCGAAGCGGGCATGGAACGTGGACGGCACCGGTCCCAGGTGGCGCACGCACACGTCGTCGGGCAAGATTGAAGCCAATCCCCGCTGCATGCGCGCCAAGCTCAAACCGCTGGCGGTGCTGAAGCTGGCCACCTGACCCAGGGCGTGCACACCAGCGTCGGTGCGGCCGCTGGCCTCGATACGCACCGGCTCGTCGCACAGGGTGGATAGCGCCTTTTCAACCTCCTCCTGCACGGTGCGCTTGCCCGGCTGCAATTGCCAGCCGGCGAACCCGGAGCCTTCATAGGCCAACACCAGGGCCAGGCGGCGGGGAGAGCCCGGCTCCAGATCCTCGTCAGCAAGGAAGGGCACTTGGTAAGAAGGGAACTCGCCGAGAAGCGCGGCCCAAAGTGATTTGTCCAGCAACGGCTTTTTGTCTCCTAGAAATTATAGCCAAAGCTAAGGTAGGCGTTGAGGCGGTTGGCCTCGCCCCAGCCCAGGGCGAACTCCAAGGGCCCCAGGGGGGTGTCCACTCCCAATCCCGCGCCGCCGCCCCAGCGCAACCGATCCCAATACTCCTGGGCGGCTTCCAGGTTTTCCCAGACCCCGCCCACGTTGCCGGCCAGACGCAGGTATAACCAAGGCAGAATACGGTAACGGTACATCAGCTGCAAACGGGCCATTTCCTGACCAAAGAACTCCTCGAAGGCATAGCCCCACATGCCTTCAAACCCGCCCAAAAACATTGATTGCGAAAAAGGCGGGTTGGTGTTGAAGGACGAAGCCAGGCTCCAATTGGGCCGCAGTATGTGCCTATCGGAGAGCGGGATGACCCAAGAGCCGTCCCAGCGCAGCCGGTTGAAGTCGAGGTCGGATCCCAGGTTTTTCAGCATGCGGGTGAACTGGAGGTTGGTAGTGAATCCCTGGCGGGGGAAGGTGGTGCGGTCCAAGGTGTCCAGGAGCAGACCGGCCCTGAGACCGGCCAGCCGGTTGCT
>CAZDRW010000586.1:0-2589 GCA_964507555.1 uncultured Desulfarculaceae bacterium | reverse complement strand
GAAAAGCTCGCGCACCACGGTCTGGCCAAGCAGGCACACCTTGTTGGCGGCCAGTACGTCGCGCTCGCTAAACATGTCGCCTTCGGCCAGGGTCCAGTTGGCCACCTCCAGGTATGCCGGCGAGGTGCCGGTCATCCAGGAGGGCACCCAGTTGCGGTTTCCGTAGACCACCTGAGTGCGGGCCCGCACCTCCGGCGCCGCTCCGCGCAGGGCCGGGCACTGCTTGATCAACGCCTCGCAGTCCTCCGGAGTAAGCGTGGTCCTGCTGCCCGCCCCGAAGCTGATGCCGCCGCTGGAGGCGGTGCCCGGCACCACCATCAACACGTTGGCCCCCATGCTGGAGATGGCCTCGTGCAGAGCCAGGGAGGAGCCGGCGCCGATCTCCATCATGGCTATCACCGCGCCCACCCCGATCACGATGCCGAGCGTGGTCAAAAGGGCCCGCATGGGGTTGCGCCTCAGCGCCTTGAGGGCGGTGAACAGGATGCGGTAGGTGTTCATGGGGCCTCCACCAGAGGGAGCCCCTCGCCAGGCTGCTGCGCGGACGCCGCCGCGCCGGCATAGGCTCCCTCCACAATCAGGCCGTCTTGGATGTGGACTACGCGCCGGGCGTGCCGGGCAACCTCCGCGTCATGGGTCACTAGGATGACGGTGATGCCGTTTTCCTGATTGAGCCGTTGGAAAAGAGCCAGGATGTCCTCGCTGGTGCGCGAGTCCAGGTTGCCGGTGGGTTCGTCGGCCAGGATCACCTGGGGGCGGTTGACCAAAGCCCGGGCGATGGCCACCCGCTGCTGTTGGCCGCCGGAAAGCTGGCTGGGCTCGTGGTTCATGCGGTCCTGCAGCCCCACCAAGCCAAGCATCTCCTCGGCCCTCCGCCGCGAGTCGGCTTGGGTGAGGTTGGCCTGGCCGTAGGACAGGGGCAGGGCCACATTATCCAGGGCGCTGGTGCGCGGCAACAGGTTGAAGCTCTGGAACACAAAGCCCAGTTCGTTGTTGCGCAGCCTGGCCCGCTGGTCGGCCGTGAGCCGGGAAATCTCGCGGCCCTTCAGCCAGTACTCGCCCGCAGTGGGCCGGTCCAAACAGCCCAGAATGTTCATCAGGGTGCTCTTGCCCGAGCCCGAGGCCCCCATCAGGGCCGCCAGCTCGCCCTCGGACACCTTGAACGATACACCCCGCAGCACCGGCACCACCACCTCGCCCAGGCGGTAGCTTTTACGTATCTCGTTAAGCTCTATCAGCTCCATGCTGTTCTCCACTCTCTTAAGGCCGGGCCCCGCGCCCGGCCTAACGCTGCTTGCTGCTGCGCCCCGGGAACTTGGGGGCGAAGGGGTTACTGGAATCGTTGCGGCGCCCTTGGGACGTCTCCATGCCGATCACCACCGGCATGTCCGGGGAAAGCCCCTTGGAACGCACCGCAGTAAAGGCGCCGTCGCTGGCCAGGATGCCCACCCGGACCGGCTTTACCCTCTGCCCGTCGCGGACCCAGACCACCCCCCGGCGGGAAGACTCCGCCTGGGGCGCGGCCGCTTTGGCGGCAGGTTGGGCGGCCGGTGCCTCCTTGGAGGCCGGGGCCTGCCGGCTCTGGCCCGCTGCGGGGGCCGCCAGCCCCTGCGGGGGCCGCCAGCGCAGGGCGGTGTTGGGCACCAAGAGCACATCCTTGAGACGCCGCACCTCGAACTGCACGTTGGCGCTGAGATAAGGCAACAGACGGCCGCTGGAATTATCGGTGATTATCTCAACCGTGTAGGTCACCACGTTCTGGGTCATGGAGGCGTTCAGCCGCACCTTGCCCACCTGGCCGACGAAGTTTTCACCGGGAAAGGCGTCCACGCTGAAACTAACCGGCTGGCCGGGGCGGATTCTGCCGATGTCGGCCTCGTTCACCGCCACCCACACCTGCATGCGGCGCAGGTCCTTGGCGATCAAAAACAGGCTGGGGGCGTTGAGGCTGGCCACCACGGTCTGGCCGATGTTGACCCGGCGGTCGATTATCACCCCCTGCACCGGCGAGGTGATGGTGCAATAGCTCAGGCTGCGCTTGGCCTTTACCAAAAGCGCCTCGTCCTGGGCCACCGCGGCCCGGGCCTGGAGCACCGCGGCCTCGCCCACCGCCAGGTTGGCCGTGGCGGACTCAAAGGCCGACTGATAGGAATCAAAGCTGGCCTGGGAGAGCGCCTCGGAAGGCCCCAGCTTGCGGGCGCGCTGCCAGTCGCGCTCGGCTTGGTGCAGCCTGGCCTTGAGCGCGCCCAAGTCAGCCTGGGCGCGCAGCAATCCGGCCTTGGCCGCCTGCAGCTGGGCCCGGGCCCGGGCCTCTTCGGCCGTGTAGAGCTCGTCGTCGATGCGGGCCAGGATGGTGCCCTGCTTCACCGGGGAGCCGTAGTCCACCGGCTTGCCATCGGCGTCCTGGCCAAAGGCCAAGATCTGGCCGGCGACCTGGGCGCCCACGTCCACCACCTCCTCGGGCTCCACAGTGCCGGTGGCGTTGATGGCCTCCACCAGATCGCCGCGAGTCACCTGGGCGGTGACCAGGCCCACCCGCTGTTGGCCGCCGGCCAGCAGGTACCAACCAGCCCCGCCGCAGACCAGGAC
>CAZDRW010000585.1:0-2598 GCA_964507555.1 uncultured Desulfarculaceae bacterium | reverse complement strand
CGGGAAGCCTGGTCAAAGAGCGCTCCGGCCCTGGGTCTTTGGACGCCATACGGGAATAGGCCCGATGGATAAAGGCCATCCAAGTGGAGCCCTTTCATGAAAGCCAGAATATCATAGCCCCGCGCGGGGAGTCAACTCGAAATAATTAAGCATTTAAGGCTAGTGTAAATGTTTCGCCAGACGAGCGGCGCCAGGGTTTCCCCAGGCTCCTTCCACTTTCCACCACTTTTTTTAAGGCTAATTATCTGGCTTGAAAAACCATTCAAGGAGGCCTGGTCCGGATCCCTTTAATATAATCCAAATAAATCAGTATATTAAGCCAAGCGATATCCTAAAAGTGGTGCGTATGACCCTAGGCCGGTTTTTGGGTGGTATTGCCGCCGGGGCAAAGGGGGCTTTAGCGGAAAACATCTTGTTTTCTTCTTGACATACCCCCTGGGACCACCCTATAGTGGGGCGCAGTGGAGTTTAGTGGGGAATAGTGGGTAACTGTCCCTAATGCGAGGCGCTAGGTGTTCACCGGTTGGTCCGTACATAACCTGGACAGCAAAGGCCGTCTGGCCGTGCCGGCCCGGTTTCGCGACGTGCTTAAAGCGCGCCGTGACGAGCGACTGGTTATCACCACCTCGGATCGCTGCCTGGTGGCCTATCCCCAGGAAGAGTGGCGGGCGCTGGCCGAAAAGATCAGCCGGCTCAGTCAGCTCGACCCCAGGGTGCAGGCCTTCCGCCGCTATTTCATAAGCGGAGCCAACGAGTGCTCCTGCGACAAGCAGGGACGGGTGCTCATACCCCAGGCCCTAAGGGAAATGGCGGGCCTGGACGGCCAAGTGCTCTTGGTGGGCATGCAGGCGAATTTCGAGATTTGGGACAAGGACCGCTGGTATGCGGCGCGGGATGAAATACGCGCCAACTTCGGGGACCTCTCCTCGTTCATGGCTGAACTGGGAATCTAGGCCATGGACGACAGGCATCGGCCGGTGCTGCTGGCCGAGGTGGTGGAGGCCCTGGAACCCCGACGCGGCGGACTATATGTGGACGGCACCGTGGGAGCTGGAGGGCATGCCGCGGGCGTCTTAAAGGCCGCCGCTCCCGGCACCCGGCTCTGGGGGCTAGACCGAGACTCAACTGCTATTGGATTGGCCGGCGAGAGACTATCGGTATTCGGGAACCGGGTGAAGCTTTGGCAAGTAACCTTCGACCGCCTGGGCCAGTGTCTGGCGCAGGAGGGCGAAGAAGGCGCTGACGGCATTCTCCTGGATTTGGGGGTTAGCTCCATGCAACTGGACGATCCGGAACGCGGATTCGCCTTTCGCTTCGACGCACCCCTGGACATGCGCATGGGGCCTGATGGGTTAAGCGCCATGGAGCTGGTGAATGAAATGGACGAAAGCGAGCTGGCGCGTCTTTTCCGGGAACTGGGCGAGGAACCTCAAGCCCGCCGGGTGGCCCGCTCTTTGGTAAAGGCGCGCGAGAAGGCGCCGATCGCCACCACCAGCCAGCTGGCGGTTTTGGTGGAACAGGCGCTTACCGCATTTGAGCGGCGCAAGCGCAAGCTGCATCCAGCCACCCAGGTTTTCATGGCTTTGCGTTTAAAGGTCAACGACGAACTGGGCCAGTTGGAGCGTTTCTTGGCCGGGGTTATGGCATGGCTTAGGCCGGAAGGCAGGTTGGCGGTTATCAGCTATCACTCCCTGGAGGATCGCCGGGTAAAGCGGGCCATGCGCGCCTGGGCCGATCCCTGCACTTGCCCTCCGGAGTTTCCGGTTTGCGCCTGCGGACTCAAACCGCTGGCCAGGCTGCCCTTCCGTAAGGCCATGAAGCCCGGCTCGGAAGAGGTTGCTACTAATCCGCGGGCCCGTTCGGCCAGGTTGCGGGTGGCTGTGCGCACCGGGGAGGCGTTGCCGTGAGCGTTAGCGTACGGGTGGCCAACCGCCCGCAAAGCAAGGTGCCGGTGCTTGAAGGCTTAAGCCTCAAACGCATGTTGGTGCTCTTGATTATGGTCACCTCGGTCGCCTTGTTCTATGCCTTGGCCTCGGTCAGGTCTCAGAACCTCTCCTATCAAGTGAGCCGCGAGTTGGAAACCCAGCGCGAACTCAGGGAGACCGGCCGCCGCCTCAGGGTGGAGCTGAATATCCTGCGCGCCCCGGAACGCTTGGAGCGCATCGGAGCCCGCTTGGGCTTAAAGCAACCGGAACCCCGCCAGATTAGGGTGCTCAAGTGAAAGCCCGCAAGGAAGCCCAGCAAAGACAATGGCTGCGGCTAAGGCTTTGGCTGGTGGGGGGGGTCTTTGCCTGCGCCTTTGCGGTGCTTTTGGGCCGCGCCGTCCATGTGCAGATTATCCAGCAGGAAGAGCTTTCCGTCCGCGCCCAAAAGGAATTCCGCAAGCAGGTTGAGATCACTCCCCGCAGAGGCATTATCTTCGACCGCAACCAAGAGGAGTTGGCGGTCAGCCTGGATACCGACAGCGTGTACGCTTCTCCGCTTAAGATAACCCAGCCCAAGCAGGTCGGCCGGAAATTGGCCAAGGCGCTGGGCTTGCCGGCCAGGGAGGTCGTCAAGCGCCTTAGCAGCGAGCGTGGGTTTGTTTGGATCGCCAGG
>CAZDRW010000584.1:0-2611 GCA_964507555.1 uncultured Desulfarculaceae bacterium | reverse complement strand
GATTGGGCGAGGTGTAGACCACCCGGCCCTTCACCTCGGAGGCGATGGTGCTGCGGTGCAAAGGGCTGACCGCCCCTTCACCCTCGATCAGCACATTGCGCGTGGCCAATTCCACGGTGACGGCGCGCACCAGCGGCAATACCGGCTGCGGCCTGCGCTGGGCCATGGGCGATTTGCTCATGGTGAGGACCATAAAACCCACCAGGCCCAGGACCACCAGGCCCGCGGCCACGCCCAAATGCATCAAGAAACGGGGCTTTTTATCCATTATCAACTCTCCTTGGACATGGCCAGCGCCTGGTCCCAGCCGCCTCCCAGGGCGCGGTGCAAGGTGACCCGGTTGGTTAGAATCGCAAGTTCCACCAGCACCAGGGTTTCTTCCAATTTGTAACGGGTCTGCATGGCTTCCAACACTCTCAGGTAATCGGTGAGCCCCCGCTGGTAGCGGCTCTCGGCGGTGTCCTGGGTGGCGCGGGCCTCCACCAGGGCCTCCCGCACCAGGTCCCGGCGCTGCATCAGCTCCTTGCGCGCCAAAAGCGAGCCTTCCACTTCCTGGAAGGCCTCCAGCACCGCCTTGGCATAGTCGGCCACGCCCTGGTCGTAACGGGCTTCAGCCGCCCTCTGGCGGGCCTGGAGTTCGCCGCCCCTGAAGATGGGCGCGGTGATGCCGCCGGCCAGGTTCCAAAGCTCGGAGGCCGGCGAGAAAAGGTTGTCAAGCGCCGTGGTGGAATAGCCCAAGGAGCCGGTTAGCTTGATGGCGGGGAAGCGGGCCGCCTTGGCCACCCCGATGCGGGCGCTTAAGGCCACGAGCTTGGCTTCGGCCGCTTGCAGATCCGGCCGCTGGAGCAGCAGCTCCGAAGGCAGCCCGGCCGGCACGGGGCTCAAGTTGGGGAAATAGTCTTCGCTAAGTGCGCGGGCCGGGGTGGTTTGGGGGTAGCGGCCCAGGAGCACCATGAGTTTCTGCTGCTCCTTGCCCAGATCCAGCCTAAGCTGGGGCAGGTCGGCCTTGGCCTGGGCCAGGGCTCGGCGGGCCTGCTGGTAGTCCAGGATGCTGACCAGGCCGCGGCGGTAGCGTATCTCCACCGACTCCAGGCTGTTGAGGTAGGCCTCCAGGCTCTTGTCCAGCACGCTTAGGCGTCTCTCCAGCGCCTCCATGGCCAGATAGGAGCTCACCACCCCCGCCACGATGGTGTGAATCACGGTGCGCCGGTTTTCCTCCACGCTGAGCAGATCCCCCCTGGCTGCCTCCTCCAGGCGGGCCAGCCGTCCCCAAAGGTCGATTTCATAGGAAGCGGCCGCCGCCAGGTTGTATTGCTCGGTGCGCCGGCTCTGCTGCAAGATAGCCGGCAGGTCGGGATTGGAAATGGCGCTTTGGGATTTGCTGCCCTTGCCTTCCAGTCCCAGAGTGGGGTATTGGGGGGCCTTGGCTTCCACAAACTGCGCCCGGTATTCCAACACCCTGGCCGCGGCCTTTTTGATGTCCAGGTTGCGCCGGAGCGCCTCCTCAACCAGCGCGCTCAAGCGCTCATCGCCGAACTCTTTCCACCACTGGTCCCGGCCTTGGTACTTGCCGCTTAGGGCGCCGGCGTGCTGATAGCCTGCCGGCGCGGGCTGGTCCAATTTAGGACGGGCGTAATCCGGTCCCACCTTCAAGCAGCCGGCGCTGAAGATAAGCGCGGCCAGGATCGGTCCAAATGCTAGCCTCGGACTAAGCATGACTCAAGACTCCGTGAGGCGGCCGTTCAGGCCATAAAGCGAAAAATTGGTTATATGGTCCACCACCTGGTCGCGGAAAGCCGGGTCATATTCCCGCCCGGTGAGCAGGCTCACCATGTTGCGCCCGAAATTGAAGAAAAAGATTTGGGCAAACACGCTGAAGAGGCAAAGGAACATATCCTCGCCGTTGTTCTGGGAGGGCTGGTGGCTGACGATCATGTTTTTCAGGCGCAGAAAAACGGGCTTGGTCACCTGTTCGGCGATCATCTCCAGGGCTTCGGTGGGATGCGACATCTCCCGCTGGATCAACTGTTGGTGCATAAGGCGTTCCCGGTCATCGCCAAAACCCCTCATGAAGGCCTCGGCCAAGGTGTGCACCATCACCTCCACGCTGGTGACGTTGTTTTTTTCCAGCACATCCAGCTTGGTCGCCACCCTGCGGGCCCGGGGGATCCAGCGTTCCTCGAAAACCGAAAGGTAGAGGTTTTTCTTGGTGCCGAAGTGATAATTGACCGCCGAAAGATGGGATTCGGCCCTGGAGGTGATCTCGCGCACGCTCACCGCGTCAAAACCTTTCAGGGCAAAGAGCTTTTCGGCTTCATCCAAAAGGCGCTCCCTGGTAGGGTCTATTTGTGCCGGCTCCAT
Source organism: uncultured Desulfarculaceae bacterium (assembly GCA_964507555.1). Classification (GTDB taxonomy): domain Bacteria; phylum Desulfobacterota; class Desulfarculia; order Desulfarculales; family Desulfarculaceae; genus Desulfocarbo. The sequence continues at coordinate 250 of CAZDRW010000584.1, read as the reverse complement.
GGGCATACGGCCTCCAATATAATAATATTGAACGTATGTATCGAACGAACGTTCGAAAGTCAATAGCCCGCCGCATATTTTGTGCCGGTTTAATGCCAAAGGCATAATCAACCCCTCTGGACAAAGCAAAAAAAAGCCACCCTGGTTGGTAATGTTTACCCAGCATTTATCATGCCAGCATCGCCCGAACGGGCTATGATAATAAAAGCGTTTAAAATCAGGCTGTTGCCACGTGAAAAGTATTGGGAGG
>CAZDRW010000583.1:0-2614 GCA_964507555.1 uncultured Desulfarculaceae bacterium | reverse complement strand
CTTCAAGATGCAGGGCAAGCTCGACGTATTGGTGAACAATGCGGGCATCGATCCGGGCGGGACGGTGACCGACGTGGAGATCGACCAGTGGAAACAGGTGTTGGAGATCAACCTGGTCGGTTCGTTTCTGACCATGAGGGCGTCCATCCCGCACATGATCAAGGGAGGAGGCGGATCGATCATCAACATCTCCTCATTGGGCGGCATCCAGTGCCTGCCCGGCATGTCAGCTTACTCCACCTCCAAGGCCGCCATCAACATGCTGACCCGGCAGGCGGCCGTGGACTACGGGCGGCACAAGGTGCGTTGCAACGCCGTTTGCCCGGGAGCGGTGCGCACCGAAATGCTGGAGGCTGCTCTCACCCCGCTGACCAACGTTCTCAAGACCGACGTGGACGGGGTTTTCGCCTGCATTGCATCCAATGTCCCCCTGGGACGGGTCGCGGCTCCCGAGGAGATCGCAGGCCTTTGCAGCTACCTGGCGAGCGATGATTCTTCTTTCATGACGGGATCGGTTCTTTTGATAGACGGCGGCTCGGCAGTGGTTGACGTGTCCGGCGCGGCTCTTAGCAGTGCGGGCGTTAACTGGGGGGTCTAGCCGAACACACTGCTCGGGCGGCGTGGTGCTCGCGGCTTCATAGCTTCTATTTATTGGGAGGAGGGAAAAATGGTCAGAAAGTGCAGGCTTTGGCACGTGTTGATGATTTTTATGGTGGGGTTGGCTCTGCTGGCCGGTGCCGGCAACGCCGACTGCGCAGCGAAAAAGGGCAAAGACAAGATCGTAATCGGCCAGGCTATCTCCTTGTCGGGCCCCTTGGCGGGCGGCGTGGCCATCTCGGGCGGCAAGATCTATGAGCTTTGGGTAGAGGAGGTCAACAAAAACGGCGGCATCTATGTGGCCGAGTATGGCAAGAAGCTACCGGTGGAGCTGAAGCGTTACGACGACAAGAGCGACATCGGCACCATGCGCAACCTCATCGAGAAGCTCATCGTGGAAGACAAGGTTGATTTCATCTTCCCGCCTTGGGGAACCGCGTGGCTTTTCGCCGCCGCCCCCATTGCCAACAAGTACGGCTATATTCTGATCGGCGGCCCGGGTGGAGCCATGAAGCTCAAAGAGCTCAACATGCCCTATTTCTTCCAGGTGCTGAACTTCTCCGAGACCCAAGCCCCGGTGATGGTGGATATTTTCAAGGAAGTCGGGGTGAAGTCGGTGGCGGTGATCTATAGGGCCGACCTCCACGGTATCGAATACGGCAAATCCTCGATTCCGTTTTTCAAGAAAGCGGGTATCGAGGTCAAGATGGACAAAAGCTATCCGGACGGCATCAAGGATGTTTCGTCCCTGTTAAAGGAAGCCAAGGCTTTGAAGGTGGACGCTCTGGTGGTTGCCTGCTACCCGCCGGGCGGCATGCTGTTTACCTCCCAGGCCATGGAACTGGACATCAATTTCAATGCCTTTTTCCTGACCGTCTTGCCGTTTTCTCCCACGCTTTTCAGGGGGACCTTTGGCGTGCAGGGTGTAGAGGGCGTGATGGGCGGCGGCGCCTGGAACGCCAAGACATCTCCCGGCGCCAAGGAACTGGTGGACAAGTTTGTGGCCAAGTTCAAGGAAGAGCCCGATTACTGGGGCGGCCTCTATTACTGGGCTTCGTTGCAGCATTTCCAGAAGGCCATCGAAAAGGCCGGCACCCTGAACCAGAAAAAAATCAGGGACATCATGGCCACGGAAAGATTCGATACGGCCCTGGGACCCTACTGGTACGACAAGGACCGCTACTTCGTGAACCATCCCGGCGAAATCGGTCAGTGGCAAAAGGGCGTATACGAGGTGATAGATCCGGGTGTAAAGCGCACCGCGCCTCCCGAATATCCCAAGCCCAATTGGCCCAAGAAGAAAAAGTAGTTTGAGCTGAAAAGTGGAAAAACGTCTCTCCCAAAGGCGCGGGATGATTTAGCTCTGGATAGCACTATCTCGGAGGTCCTATCATCTTGCGCCTTTGGGGAGGGTCATGGACCAAACGCGTCCCCGCGCACTCTGAAGCAGTTTAATTCTCCCTGGCGCTCGCTTGCCACAGCTTGTTACCACACCCGGCCGCGCGCGCATGGTTGGTCCAGCATCCGGGATGCAGCCCGGGCGCTTCAATGACGGCCGCGGGAAATTGGGGAGCCTTCACATACATCACCGGGAACTAACATCATGTTGGTGACAATTCTAGATGTACTAATCGCCGGATTATTGCTGGGGGGAATCTACGCCCTGATCGCGGTGGGCTTAAGCATGCAATATGGCGTGGCTCGGGTGTTGAACATCGCTCACGGCGAGTTCATCATGCTGGGCGCTTTCATCACCTGGTCGGTATACACCTATTGCGGCATAAACCCGATACTCTCCTTGGCCCTTTCCGGCCCCATCATATTCGTGATCGGCTTCTTCCTCTATTCCACCATGTTCAGCCGGCTACGGAGGATAGCGCCCACGCCCGAAGCCTTTGAAGGCAGCTCCAAGCTGGCCTGTTTCGGCCTGCTTTTCATAATTCAAAACCTGGCCATATTGATATGGGGCGCGGACATGAAAGGCTACTCATATCTGGCCGTGCCCATAAATTTCGCG
>CAZDRW010000582.1:0-2624 GCA_964507555.1 uncultured Desulfarculaceae bacterium | reverse complement strand
TGCAGGGCTTCCTGCTCTGGCGCGCCGAAGGCCGCGAAGCCAGGGAGCAAGCGGAAAAGGGGGAGTAGGGGGCGTAAGCAGCAGGGAAGGGGGGAAAGATGTCGACAAAAAAGATCCTAATTTCCATTTTAGCCTTTCTTGCCTGTTGTCTTATGATGGGCTGCCAACAGATTGAAATAGATACCCTTGAAAAATGGTGCGACAACGTATCAGGCGTAGACTTAGAAAGTAAGTATGGTCATTTTTGGGCAGTTATTACTGGCGTGTCTTTTAACGATGAGGCGGTTAGAGATGATATCGCTCGTAAATTAAATGTAATGTGGATGGAAAAAGCAAAAGGTCGTACCGATAAAATGGTATGGCGAGAAGGCATGTTTTTACACGTAATAAATCCATCAAGTTTATGGGTTGTAGATAAAGAAGATACAATCAAATTTTATCGCGAAGGGTTAGACGCTTACTTTAAGAATGATAAGATGCATCCAGCGGAGCGTTGTTTGTTTGGCGCAATCCTCTCTCATTTCAATTATGTAATTATCCACAATTTGGATCGAAGTCTGCCTTGGGTAAACAAAGACACGAAAACCATCATTGATACAAGGCGCGATGAATACAGCAAGCGCCTTGGAAAATACGAATCCAAAAAGAAATAGAAGTTCACCTTCTTCGCCCTGGCCCTACGCCGCCGCTTCAAGCGTTGATATGGTATAAATGGGCGTCCGCCAACGATTCACCCGGCAAATGAGTTGAAAACGCAGCAGCACATGAAGAGTGATGCCCGCCAGTATTCCCTGACTCACGATAACCGGGAGATCCCCTTTTCGCTTACGCGCTGCAAGCGTAAAAGCGTGGGCATTGTGGTATCGCCGGATCGCTCGGTTCAGGTGCGCGCGCCGCGCTATGTTTCGCAAGCAAGCATTTTGGAATTTGTGCGCAGCAAGGCCGGCTGGATAGCGCGGAAGCTGGCCGAGGCGGAGCAATATCAACCCCTGCCCACCCCGCGCAACTACCTAAGCGGCGAGATGCTCCTATACCTGGGCAGGCAATATAGCCTCATGGTTTTGAACGGCCAGCGCCGGCCCGCCGAGCTGCTGGGGGATTATCTTTGGGTTTGGGCTTCCCAAATTGATGACGCCGACCAGATAAGGCGGTCTGTTCAAGAATGGTATCGCAAGCGGGCGCAAGAAACCTTGGGCCGGTATCTGGACAAGTGCCTCGAGGTGGCCGCGCTTCACCATGTCCCCAAGCCCAGGCATACGACCATAAGGGACATGAAGACCCGCTGGGGCAGTTGCAGCCCCATAGGCAGGGTGACCCTTAATGTCAAGCTGGTCCAGGTCCCGGTCCTTTGCCTGGAATACGTGGTCATGCATGAGCTTTGTCATCTCAAACACCACAACCACGGCAAGTCCTTCTATGCGCTTTTGAGCCTCTGCATGCCCGATTGGCGTGGGCGCAAAGGTGCCTTGGACCAATACTGCTTGGTAGGGTAGGGGGGCGCTCGTGGGGTGGTTTGCAGCAAGGGATATGGGTCCCCGGCAGTCATCGCAACCTTGCCAGGCGCAGCTAGAGGCGGCCGCTACTCCACCCAATCATAGGTGCGCTCCACCGCCTTTAGCCAGCCCTTGTAGCCCGCCTCCCGCGCATCGGGCTGCATGGCGGGCAGCCAGGTCTTGTCCACGGCCCAGTTGGCCTTTAGCTCGTCCAAGCCCTGCCAAAAACCCACGGCCAGGCCGGCGGCGTAGGCCGCGCCCAGGCAGGTGGTCTCATGCACCTGGGGCCGGATCACCGGCACGCCCAGCACGTCGGCCTGGAACTGCATCAAGAGATCGTTGTGCACCATGCCGCCGTCCACCTTGAGGCGGCTCAAATCCACCCCGGAGTCCTTGTTCATGGCCTCCACGATGTCCTTGGTCTGGTAGGCGACTGCCTCCAAAACCGCGCGGGCCAGGTGGTGCTTGTTGGCGTAACGCGTAAGGCCCACGATCACCCCGCGCGCGTCGGGCCGCCAATAGGGCGCGAAAAGCCCTTGGAAAGCCGGCACGCAATAGGCGCCGGCTGTGTCCTCCACCTGGGCGGCCAGGTCCTCTATCTCCGGCGCGGTTTTCACCAGCCCCAGGTTGTCCCGGAACCACTGCACCAGGGCCCCGGCGATGGCGATGGAGCCTTCCAGGCAATAGACCGGCTTTTGGCCGCGCAGCTGGTAGCCCACCGTGGTGATGAGCCCATGACTGGAGGGCACCGGGGTCTCGCCGCTGTTCAAGAGCAGGAAGCAGCCGGTGCCATAGGTGTTCTTGGCTTCGCCCACCTCAAAACAGGCCTGGCCCACCAAGGCCGCCTGCTGATCGCCCAGGGCTCCGCACACCGGCACCTCGGCTCCCAGGGGGCCGTCGGCTCTGGTGAAGCCCCAGGGCTCGGAATCGCTGGAAGGCACGATGCGCGGCAGGCACTGGCGCGGGATGTCCAGCGCCTTGAGGATATCGTCTTCCCAGGCCAGGGTTTCCAGATTCATCAGCATGGTGCGGCTGGCGTTGGTCACGTCGGTTACATGGGCTCCGCCCCCCGATCCACTATCAGGGCCGCCGGTTAAAAGCCAGATTATCCAGGACTCCATGGTGCCGATC
>CAZDRW010000581.1:0-2629 GCA_964507555.1 uncultured Desulfarculaceae bacterium | reverse complement strand
GTTTCCCAATCCCCATTCTGTTGAAAAAATCCCCGGCACCGAGGGTTGGGAACGGATGTATCCCTACCAATACCCATTCGTCACCGATGACAAGGAGCGGCAGGAATACGAGGACCAGATGTTCTGGTTCTATGATGGCCTGCACTATCCAGAGCCCATGTATCCCTTTGATATGATTTGGGACGAGGCCTGGTATTTGGCACTAAGCCAGTTCAACACCCGAATTTTCGCGGTTCCCCCGGTCTATGGCGTGGATCACCGCATCATCAACGGCTACATCTACATCTCGCCGGTGCCTGTCACCGATCCCAAGGAGATCGAGGAGCGCGTGGGCCACTTCATGGAGCGCGCGGGTTATTACTATCAAAACTGGGATGCCTTGGAGGCCAAGTGGGTCAAGAAGATGGAGAAGGTCATCTCCGATCTGGATGATCTCAAGATAGACCCCCTGCCCGCCCTGGAAGACAAAAGCGTGGTCATGGAAGGCTTGGGCAAGTCCAAAGGCTACGACCTGCTCAAATCATATGACGAGCTGATCGACCTGGGCCTCTTGTGCTGGCAATACCACTTCGAGTTCCTGAATCTGGGTTACGCCGCCTACGTGACCTTCCTGGACTTTTGCCAGAAGGCGTTCCCGGATATTCCGCTGCAGCGGGTCACCCAGATGGTCTCGGGCATTGACGTGATCATGTACCGCCCGGACGAGGAATTGAAAAATCTGGCTCGCGCCGCGGTGGAATTGGGCGTTGACGAGCAAGTTAAATCCAGCGCCGAGTTCGACCAAGTCAAGGCCACTCTGGAAGGCTCGGCCAACGGCAAGGAATGGCTGAGCGCCTTCCAGAAGGCCCGCCAGCCCTGGTTCTGGACCTCCACCGGCACCGGCTGGTATCACCACGATAAATCCTGGAACGATGATCTCAATGTGCCTCTGTCATCCATCTGCATCTACATCGATAAGATAAAAGAGGGCAAAAGCATCGAACGCCCCATGGAAAGCGTTATCAAGGAACGCGACCGCATCAGCGCCGAATATCGGGACTTGCTGGCCAACGAAGACGACATCGCCGGCTTCGACCAGCTCCTGGCCACCGCGCGCACCGTGTTCCCCTATGTGGAAAACCATCTCTTCTACGTGGAGCACTGGTTCCATTCGCTCTTCTGGAACAAGATGCGCGAAGTGTCGGCCATCCTGGTGGAACATAAGATGATCAACGAGGTTGAGGACGTGTGGTTCCTCAAGAGGGCCGAGATCAAGGACGCCTTGTGGGACGTGGTCACCGCTTGGGCCACCGGCGTCAAGCCCCGCGGGCCCCAGATTTGGCCTAAGGAAATCGCCTGGCGCAAGGAAGTAATGGACAAGTTCCGCCAGTGGACTCCGCCGCCGGCAGTGGGCACCGCGCCAGAAGTAATCCAAGAGCCCTTCACCGTGGTGCTTTGGGGCGTGACCAACGAATCACTAACCGCCTGGGCCAAGGTCCGCGAGATGGGCGATCCTGACAAGGTCAACGAGTTCACCGGCTTCGCCGCCAGCCCGGGCAAGGTCACCGGCAAGGCGCGGGTCTGCCGCACCGTGGCCGAGATCAACCAGCTGCAAGAGGGCGAAATCCTGGTAGCGCCCACCACCAGCCCCTCCTGGGCCCCGGCCTTCCAGAAAATCCAGGCCGCAGTTACCGACGTGGGCGGCGTGATGTGCCACGCGGCCATCGTTTGCCGGGAGTATGGCATGCCGGCGGTGGTGGGCACCGGCCACGCCACTAGCGTCATCAAAACCGGCATGGAGATCGAAGTGGACGGAAACACGGGCAAGATCACCATACATCGCTAACCATACAGGGCCGGACCCGCATGGGTCCGGCCCCTCATATTCGGTGAGGATCGCATGAGCCAGAGTCGCCCCTTTGTAAGCTGGTTCCAGGACTGCAATAAAAACTCGGTGCCGTTGGTGGGAGGCAAAAACGCCTCCCTGGGTGAATTGATCAACGCCGGCATCCGGGTGCCGCCCGGCTTCGCGGTTACCACCGAGGCCTATCGCCATTTTCTGCGGAATGAAGAGACTCGAAAAGAAATAGCCCTTGCCCTGGAGGGGCTGGACCACAAGGACAACGACGCCCTGGACCGGGCCAGCGCCCGCGTGCGCAGTATCATCGAAGCCACGGCCTTCTCCCGGGAATTGGAAGATCATATCGGCGAGTATTACCGCCGTCTCTCCCGGAATTGCGGCCTGCCGGCCAGCCCGGTGGCGGTGCGCTCCAGCGCCACGGCCGAGGACCTGCCCGGCGCCAGCTTCGCCGGCCAGCAAGACACCTTCCTGTGGGTCCGGGGCGTTGACGACGTTCTGGACCGGGTGCGCCGCTGCTTCGCCAGCCTGTTCACCAGCCGCGCAATCGCCTACCGGGTGAAGATGGGCTTTGACCATTCGTCGGTGGACATAAGCGTTGGCGTGCAGAAGATGGCCAACTCCTTCACGGCCGGGGTGATGTTCACCCTGAACCCGGCTAACGGCGACCGCTCCCAGATCACCATAGACTCTAACTACGGCTTCGGGGAGTCGGTGGTCTCGGGCGAGGTGACGCCGGACCACTTCAGGGTTGACAAGATCACCCTGGATATTCTTGAGCGCACTGTTTCC
>CAZDRW010000580.1:0-2633 GCA_964507555.1 uncultured Desulfarculaceae bacterium | reverse complement strand
CACGATGCCCGCCCGCTGCCAGGTGATCTCGCGCAGGCGGTCCCGCAGGCCGTGCAGGGCGTTGCCCTTGGCAGGTTGCGGCGCGGACCCGGCTGGAGCGGGCTCAGCCAAGGGAAGCGCCCCGGCTTTTAGCGCCTCTTGGGCAGCGCCGCGGCCCGCCAGGCGGCCCGAGACCAGGCATTCGGTGAGCGCGTTGCCTCCCCGCCGGTTGGCCCCGTGCAGGCCCCAGACCATCTCGCCGCAGGCGTGGAGACCCGGCAGGGCGGTGCGCCCCAGCTCGTCCACCACCACCCCGCCCATGCAGAAATGGGCCCCGGGCATCACCGCCACGGGCTGGCGTCTAAAGTCAAAGCTCATGTGGCTTAAAAGCGCCATGGGATAGCTGGGCCAACGCTCCTCGGGCACTTTGGTGAAATCCATGCGCACCGGGCCCTGCTTTGCCTCGTCGGCCATGATCTCCGATAGCTTATCCCTAAGCCCCATGATGGCCTGGTTCACGTCGCTCAGGCCGAGGCGGCCCAGGATGTCCTCGCCGGCCGCATTGATGAGGCGGGCCTCGGCCGGATAGGAGGGATAGAGCATGACCAGGGGCAGGCCCGGCTCCACCAGCACCAGGGGATAGAACTGCACGAACTCCAGGTCCATGAGCGCCAGCCCCGCCTGGGCGGCCAGGGTGTAGCCCTGGCCCATGATGGCCTTCATGTTGTCGTTGACCGCATAGACCGCCCCGGCCCCGCCGCAGGCCAGGATCACCGCCTTGGCCGCCACCCGCACGGCCTGCCCTTTGGCGTCCACTCCCTCCAAGCCGGCGACTTGGCCATCGGCCTTGATGAGGCGGCGGACCTGCACTCCGCCGAGGGTCTTGACCCCCGCCCTGCCCCGCATGGCCCCGGCCAAGGCGCGCATCATGCCGGTGCCGCGGAACACGTCCTGGCGCGGGGTGGGGGCCAGATAAAAATTGGGCCCCGGGGTGAGCTCCACTCCCAGCCCGGCCAGGTAGTCAAAGGCGGCCACGGCCTGGGCCGCGACGCGCTCCACATAGGAGCGCCGGTTGATGCCCCGGCCGATCTCCAGGGTGTCGGTCACATAGTCCTCTGACGAATAGGTGGCGGTGGGCCCGCAAAAATAGCCGTTGCTCATGGCCGAGTTGGTGCCCAGGCCCACCCCTCCCCGGTCCACCAAAAGCACCGAAGCTCCGGCCTCAGCAGCCGCAGCCGCGGCCACTATGCCGGAGAGCCCGGCCCCGATGATCGCCACGTCGGTCTTGTGCATGCATCCCGCCTTGCTGTCCATGGTTATTAACTTCCCCAAGCCTAGGATCCGGCAGGTTCCCGCCGGTGAATCCAGCATTGAAATATGTTTATTCAGCTGGGGACATTTTAGCTGGTTGGTTTGCGGAGGTAAAATATAATGGCGCCCCCAGGTGACACCCCACCCCTGCCCATGGCATCGCATCCGAAATAGCAAAGCAAGGCCCGCCCTCACAGAAGAAGGCGGGCCCTTTTCATTATCTTAAGTTCGCCCTACTCCGCCGAGGGGTGATGCTCCCCGCCAGCCAGGTTCATGATCAGCGCCGCGCCGCTGTCCGGGTTCTTGCAATATACGTCGTCGCAGCCGGGCTTGCAGAAAGCGCCCACCGCCTTCACCTGCCAGGCCTTGGCCTGGGCCGATCCCTCCAGCATGGTCTGCTCCTGGCTGAAGACGCCGCTTTGCATGAGCCAGGCCTTGAGCGCGCCGTCGGACTGCCTGCGCCAAACGATATCCGCCAAGCGGTCGCCGTCCAAATCGCCCAGGCCGGAAAAGCGCCAGGCCAGGTCGAGCCCCCTATTCTCCTCAGCCAGGTCCGTTATCACAGAACCATCCATGAACCAGGTGATGATGCGATTATCCTAGGCGTTTCTCCAGAACACATCTGCCCGGCCGTTGCCGTTGGCGTCGGCCAAACCGCCTACCTGCCAATCCAGCGCGCCGCTGACGCCGGGACGGCCATAGCTGACGATGCTGGGGTCGGCCGGGCTGGGCGGGCCGTTTAGCTGCGGCTTGCCGTCCTCTCCCATGAGCCATAGCGTCACCTGGCCGGTGGCATAGTCGCGCCAGATAATATCGGTTATGCCGTCGCTATTAATATCGCCGGTAACAGCGATGGTCCCGTTGCCGGTCATGTTGTCCAGGCTGGCTGACGTCTTGGTAAATCCGGCCGAACGAGGCATGGGCATGTGGTCGAACGGCGCGAGCCAGAATTGAACCTCGCCGGTTGCAGGGTTCCACCACAAGAGGTCAGCGAATTTGTCGCCGTTGAAATCGCCGGTACCCATTAATAGCCATTGGCTAATATCAAGGCCCTGGCTCTGCGGGCTCAGCGACCACACCTCGCCGTCTCTTAAAAACCAGGCCTGGATATTATTGGACGCCGGGTCCCACCAGAGAAGGTCCATGATGCCGTCGCCATTGAAATCCCCTGCCCTGCCCGGGTTCTGCTCGTAGCGCCAGGCCACCATCCAATTTGAATAGTTCGACATGCCGTCCGAGTTTTGCGCGCGGATCCAATAGTAATAAGCCTGGCCAGGCTGGGCGCTGGAGTCAACAAAGCTGACATAGTCTTCATTTACTGTCAGGCTGGAACCAACAAGGCT
>CAZDRW010000579.1:0-2634 GCA_964507555.1 uncultured Desulfarculaceae bacterium | reverse complement strand
TCGCCCAAGCCCTGTTGGCCCACGCGAAAAGAAATCAGCTCCTGCATGGCTCTTAACATCCAACGTTGGTGGGCTAAGTTGCTGGCCAGGTTGGCTCCGTCCACCCGCTTCATTACCGACTGCAAGGCTTGCTTTGGCCGCGCGAACGTGAGCCGCCAGCCATTGAGGCTGGCTTCCACGAAACGGCGGCAAATATCGGCCTTTTTTTCTCTGAATTCCTGCATAGTGTAGATACCGTCCTCGGGGAAATTGAGCCCGAGATCGGCAAAGGCAAAAACCTTCAATTCGTCGTAGTCAACCCCGGCTTGATAAAACTGATGGTACTCGTTGTAATACATGGCCGAGGCCACGGAAACCGCACCTTGCAATAGGGGCGCGATGGAAACGTTCTGAGGCACCTCTCTTACTTTGATGCCCTCTCGCTTAAACAGGGCCCGGGGCAGGATGTTGAAGTGACCGCCCCATAATCCCACCCTGCGGCCGTCCATCTCCTTAATTGAGTCAATGTCTCGGTCTTCAAAAGTGATTAAGAGCAGGGCCGAGCGCTGGATGAGTTGGGCTAATAGCACGAAGGGGATGCCCCTGGATCTGCATTCGATGGCTCCGATAAGCCAGGCCGTGGCGAAATCGCACTTGCCGTTTTTTAGATTGTCCAGTGAATCGATGCCAGGCCCGCCCGGAATGATTTTAACCTCCAGGCCGGCGTCTTTGTAGAGGCCCGCATCTTGGGCCATGTAATAGCCGGCGAATTGGGCCTGGTGCACCCAATGCAATTGCAGCGACACCTTGTCAAGGGCCCAGGCAGTACCGCTCCAACTCATCAGTAAAAGAGCTGCAATCCCAGATAGAATTATGCATACACGATGTTTATTGAGGTTCCCAGTATACAAGCCCACACCTCCAGGGCTCATCGTATCTTTAACAGTCTTGTTTTACAAGGTTGTTGAAAGCGCAGACTAATACTGCGGAGGATAATCGAAGGAAAGCTTTCTGCGGGCGGTGAATATCCTGTGGAGAATAGCGAAAATCGGCGCTAGAGGTGGTTAATGGTTGTTTGAAATCATGTTGAAAAGCTGGAGATTGATGGTGGAAAAACGGTGGAAAAAGCGTTTATAAAACTCATGCGATGGTTAACGATTGCTTGAAAAAGTCTTTTTAGGTTGGGATCAATATGGGAAAAGGGGTGCTAGACGGTGGAATTAAGGTTGGTGATTGATGGAAAAGCAGGTTCGCAACGGTTAAGAACCAGGTAGAAGACTGGCGGTTTTAGGCTGAATATCGGGGGGAATTATGGTCCGGGCCTGTGTAAAAACAGGCAGGGCATGGCATACGGTGGAGGAAAGAGCCAGGCTTAAGGCCGTCAACAGGTGGGAACCCAGTGAAAAACTAGGGCAGGCGTGGCGGTGATTTGGCTAAAGAGCCTTTTGTGATGAGCACTCGTGACTGCGAAGTCCCGCGAGCCATAATAATTGCAGTCAACTTGAGCGGCAGTGGAAAATCAATCACATTGCGTAATTAGCTAAGATCGGGTTAATTGCATTTCTTCGCTCGAGCTTTAAAGGGAGGCATTTGAGGCAGGTTTTATTAGAGCCATAGAACCGAAAGACTTCAAGCCAGCATAGTCATTGCCGAGAAGACGCTGGGCCATTACAGGCCGCAGAATAGGCAGAAGGAAACAGAAGCCGGCGATTCTCGCTCCACCATAGCCAGTTTGGTGGTTTGAGATTGATAGTTAATTGGTGGGGTTCGTTTTGGGCTGGGGTCAGGCTGAGCCTACTGCATACCCGAGCCCTGCCAATTTGAACCACACAATTGGCCTGGATCCCGGAAACATTGCCATAAAATGGCTTCCCAACCGCTTAGAAAGGTTGTGGCACACCCAAAGAAAGCGGGGGTGGAGACCAATTAATCCCATGTCAACTGAGAAACGGAGATTAGCACCGTTTTTCTAATTCGGTTGGCTTCCAGCGCGGCGATATGGTACACTTAGGGTCAATAGCATAACTATTTGAATTAAATGGCCTTTACGGTGGAGGCCCCGGGTCCTCCGCCGTATTATTTTGTGCGGCCTGGCTTGTTCCAAGTTTCTCATTAATTGCTAGAGGCTAGATATCCTATTTTTTTCACAGGTTAGCCTATTTTAAGTCTCCAAAGTTAAAAAAAGACGAAAAAAGGCGAAAAAGTAAGATAGAGTGAGAAAAAGCGAGATCGCTTCTGTTGCCAAACTAATGCACAGGTGTGATTAATTGGTTAAGCCTTTAAGCTTAGGGTAGTTAGCCGCATTACTGAGGAGTGACTCTATGAGCGCCCGTAACAAATATGTAACATAATTGATTAGTGAAAACAATGTCATACGGCTGTGACCAGATTGAAACTCTTTTTTGATGCCACCCGGCGCATCCTGGTTTGACCGGGAGCGGGATGAAGTTTTATACCAATGCTTAACCTGTCCCGTCCGCTAATGATGCCCATACCATAGATATTTTAAAATATTGCACCACAGGTGACACATTTTGGGAGGAGACTTGTTGTCCGCAACCCTTTGGCCCTCACTCCTGGATAGTTTACAACATAGTTTGGACCCAGAAGATTTCCAGGTTTGGATCAGCCCGTTGCAGCCGGTCCAAAATAAAG
>CAZDRW010000578.1:0-2639 GCA_964507555.1 uncultured Desulfarculaceae bacterium | reverse complement strand
CGGCGGTCAGATCGACACGCGGCTCATCATGAACCGCATCAAGATCGGCCAGACGGGTTATGCCTATCTCATGAACAAAGAGGGCAAGGTCCTGGCCGACCCGGACAAAAAAAACATCATGAAGCTGGATCTTGGCAAGCAGGATTTCGGCCGTGAGATGATTTCCAACAAGCAGGGCATCATATCCTACAAATGGCAGGGCCTAGTCAAGCTGGCGGCATATGAAACCGTGGCCGCCTCGGGCTGGGTGGTGGTGGTGGCGGCCGATGAAAGCGAGATCCTGGCCGCGGCCAACCGCCTTACCTGGGTCAGCATCATCCTCGGCATCGTCATTCTCCTGGTGGTAGGCCTGACCATCTTCCTGGTGGCGCGTTCGGTGGTAAACCCGGTGAACCGCATCGTGCACGGCATGAACGAGGGCGCCAGCCAGGTGGCCAGCGCCTCGGGCGAGGTGTCCTCGGCCGGACAAGTCCTGGCCCAGTTGGCCACCGAGCAGGCGGCCTCCCTGGAAGAGACCTCCGCCTCCATGGAAGAGATGGCCTCCATGACCAGGCAGAACGCGGACAACGCCTCGCAGGCCGACAGTTTCATGCAGGAGGCCAAGAAAGTCGTGGGCCAGGCCAACGATTCCATGAAGCAGCTGCGCCAGGCCATGGACAAGATCAACTCGGCCAGCGACGAAACCTCCAAGATCATAAGGACCATCGACGAGATCGCGTTCCAGACTAATCTGCTGGCCCTAAACGCCGCGGTGGAGGCGGCGCGCGCCGGCGAAGCCGGGGCCGGGTTCGCCGTGGTGGCCGACGAGGTGCGCAACCTGGCCATGCGGGCGGCGGAAGCGGCCAAGAGCACCCAGGCGCTCATCGAGTCCAACATCACGGACATCAAGGAAGGCTCCCAACTGGTCCTGGACACGGACGAGCGTTTCAGCCAGGTGCAGGAAAGCTCCGGCAAGGTGAGCGAGCTGGTATCCGAAATCGCCGCCGCCTCCAAGGAGCAGGCCACGGGTATTGATCAGATTAACGCCGCCACCACGGAAATGGATAAGGTGACTCAGCAGATGGCGGCCACGGCCGAAGAGTCGGCCGCCAGCTCGGAGGAGCTCTCGGCCATGTCGGCCACCATGCATTCCATGGTGGAGGAATTGGGCAGCCTGGTCCGGGGAGGCAATGAACGGCCCGCCGGACGGCCCAAGGCCAAAACCAAAGCCAAGGCAGGCAAAGCCAAGCAGCTAAAAAAGCTTTTGCCAACCGGCGGCGGCGCCAAAAACGATAAAAAGCAGCCGGCCAAGGTAGCGGCCAAGACCCCGCAGCAGGCGATCCCCTTGGAGGACGACGAGTTCGAGGACTTCTAGAAGTATCCTTAGCATCAACAGCCGCGCCGGGTTCCCATGAGCCCGGCGCGGCTTATTTTGCCGCTTGCCCGGAAAGCGGATGCAGAGGGCCCCAGACTTCTTGACACCGCCGTCCCTTCATGCGAATAATTGCCTCACAATTTATCGGGCGGCTGGCAGGCGGCCCTTTAGGGCCTTAATAGGGAAGCCGGTGCGAATCCGGGACGGTCCCGCCGCTGTAATCGGGGACGAAGCCCGCAAAAAAGCCACTGCCTTGCATCAGCAGGGTGGGAAGGCGCGGGCGCTAGGATGATCCGAGAGTCAGAAGACCTGCCTCCAGCCGGCGATCTAGGAGATGGCAAATCCTCAGACGCACACGTGTCTGGGGATTTTTGTTTTCCCCGGCCGGTCCCACCCAGGGTCAGACAACCCTTCATCGACCAAATGCATTAGGAGGATTGACATGGCTACCCAGGTGGAGCTTGCCCAAAAGGGCTTGATCACGGAAGCGATGCTGGCCATCGCCAATGAAGAGGGCATGGAGCTGGAACTGGTGCGGGAGCGATTCGCTAATGGCCGCATCGTGGCTCCCTTGAACCAGAACCGCGCCTGCCGGGTGGTGGGCATGGGCCAGGGCATGAGGACCAAAGTGAACGCCAGCATCGGCACATCCACCGACCTGGCCGATGTGGCAGCCGAGGTTAAAAAGGCCATCGCCGCGGAGGCAGCAGGGGCCGACACCCTGATGGAGCTATCGGTGGGCGGGGACCTGGAGTTGATCCGCCGCGAGGTCTTGAGCGCGGTGGAGCTGCCGGTGGGCAACGTGCCCCTGTACCAGGCCTTTTGCGAGGCCAGCCGGCGCTACGGCGATCCCAACAAGCTGGATGAGGAACTGCTCTTTGACATCATCGAAGAGCAGTGCGCCGACGGCATCTCCTTCATGGCCATTCACTGCGGCATCAACCTCTACACCCTGGAACGCCTGGAAAAGCAGAACTACCGCTACGGCGGCCTGGTGAGCAAGGGCGGCACCTCCATGGTGGCTTGGATGAAAGCCAATGGCCGCGAGAACCCGCTTTACGAGCGCTTCGACCGGGTGGTGGAGATTTTGAAAAAATACGACGTGGTGCTCTCCCTGGGCAACGGGCTCCGGGCCGGGGCCATCGCCGATTCCTTTGACCGCGCCATGGTGCAGGAGCTCATCATCAACTGCGAGCTGGCCCAGATCGGCCGCGAGATGGGCTGCCAGATGATGGTGGAGGGGCCGGGGCACGTGCCCCTGGACGAGATCGAGGCCAATATAATA
>CAZDRW010000577.1:0-2639 GCA_964507555.1 uncultured Desulfarculaceae bacterium | reverse complement strand
CCGCCCCAATTATTAATAGCGGCAGGCGGCGTGGGGCCCAGGCAGACATCTAGTCCACCTCCAGGCCCCGGTCCACGTCGAACTGCATGTTGTGCAGCCGGTGGTACACGCCTCCCTTGGCCACCAGCTCTTCGTGGCGGCCGTCTTCGGCAATGCAGCCGTCGGCGATCACCAAAATGCGGTCCGCCCGCTGCACCGTGGAAAGGCGGTGGGCTATGACAAAGGTGGTGCGGCCCCGCATCAGGTTCTCCAGGGCCTTTTGCACAAACAGCTCGCTCTCGGTGTCCAGGCTGGAGGTGGCCTCGTCCAGGATCAGCACCGGCCGGTCGGCCAGAAGCGCCCGGGCGATGGAAAGCCGCTGGCGCTGACCGCCGGAAAGCAGCACCCCGGCTTCTCCGATCAACGTTTCGAAGCCCAAGGGCAGTTGTTCGATGAAATCCAGGGCGTAGGCCGCACTCGCCGCGGCGCGCAACTCGTCCTCCGTGGCCTGGGGCCGTCCGTAGCAGATGTTGGCCTTTACCGTGTCGTTAAAGAGAATGGTCTGCTGGGTGACGATGCTTATCTGGGAGCGCAGGCTGTGCAAGGTCACCTCGCGAATGTCATGGCCGTCGAAAAGGATCGCGCCCTCGGTCACCTCGTAAAAGCGCGGCAGCAGGTTGACCATGGTGGTCTTGCCCCCGCCCGAAGTGCCCACCAGGGCCAGCACCTGCCCTACCGGCACCGTGAGGTCGATGCCTTTCAGCACCATTTCGCCGCCGGGTTGGTAGGCGAAGCTCACACCGCGGAACTCTATATTTCCCCTGGGAGGCTTCAGTTCCGGGGCGCCGGGCTGCTCCACTATTTCCACCGGCTCATCCAGGAGCTTATAGACCCGGGTGGCCGCGGCCAAGCCGTTTTGGATCTCCATGTTCAGGCTGGATATCTTTTTGACCGGCTCGTAGAGCATCATGAGCGCGGCTAGAAAACTCACCAAGTCGCCGGGGGTGATGGCGCCGGATTGGATGCGGTGGCCGCCGTAGATCATGATGCCGGCCATGGCCACGCCGCCCAGGAACTCCATGAGCGGGTGGGAAATGGCCCGGGTGGAGACATCCTTGATCCGCAGCATGAACAGCCGCCAGGCGTGCTTGGCGAAACGATCGGCCTCGTAATCCTCCCGGCAGAAGCCCTTGACGATGCGGGCGCCGGAGATGGTCTCGTGCAGGAGCACGCTGACGTCGGCCATGGTTTCTTGGGAACTGGTGCTGATCTTGCGCAGGCGCCGTCCCAGTTTCACGATGGGGATCACCACCAGGGGGAATACGCCCAAGGCGAAGATGGACAAGAACCAATCGCGGTAGATCACCACGCCCATCAGGGCGAACACGGTGAACACGTCGCGCAGCACGCCGGTGACCACGCTGGAGACCGAGCCTTGGATCATGTTCACGTCGTTGGTGATGCGGCTCATCAGCTCGCCGGTTGGCGTGCGGTCGTAATAGCCCATGGAAAGCCGCTGCAGGTGGGCATAGAGGTCGATGCGGTACTGGGTGATGATGCGCTGGCCCACCCACTGCATGATGACGTTCTGGCCGTAGCCCGCGGTGCCTTTGAATATGTAGATCAGCACGATGCCGATGGGCACCAGGTACAACATCGCGGGGTCGGGCTTGACCAGGATGTCGTTGACCACGTTTTTAACGATAAAGGCCAGGGCGCCGTTGGTGGCCGCCACCACCATCATGAGAGCCATGGCGAAGGCCAGGCGCACCCAATATGGCTTCACCCGCTCCAGGAGCAGCTTGTAGAGATGGGCGTCGCTGTGGGTTTCGGCCTTGGCGGCCATCAAGCACCTTCCATTATTTCCACGGCCAGCTGGGCCACCCGCCGGGTGGCTCCGGGGCCTCCCATGGCCTCCCGCACTTCCTTGAGGCCCTCGATCATCTCCCTGCGCCGCGGGCCGTCTTCCAACAAAGCCAGGCCTTCGGCGGCCACGGCTTCCGGGGTGGCCTCGCCCTGGATCAGCTCCGGCAGAAGCCGGCGGCCGGCCACCAGGTTGGGCATGGCGATATGCTCCACCTTGATCAGCATACGTGCCAGGGCGAAGTTCAAGCCACCGGTTTTGTATACCACCACCATCGGGGTCCCCGCCAGGGCCGCCTGCAGGGTGGCGGTGCCCGAAGCCACCAGGAGAAGCTTGGCTTGGGCCATGATCTGCTCGGCGCGGCCGGGCAGCACGGTGAGCCCCGCCGGGGCCTGGTCCAAATAGGGCTCCAGGTTTTTACTGCTGAGGCCGGGGGCTACGGGTAAGACGAAGTGCAGATGGGAGCGGCGCTTTTGCATAATGCAGGCCGCCTCCAGCAAAAGCGGCAGCAGCCGGGTGATCTCGGACATGCGGCTGCCCGGCAATAGCCCCACCAGCTCTGCCTGGGACGGCACCGGTAGCGGCGGCGCCGGCGCGGGGCTGGCCGGCTCTTTGTCCAAAAGCGGATGCCCCACGAAGCTTATAGGAAGTTCGGGCGCGATGCGTCCCAGGAACTCCGGCTCGAAAGGAAAAGTGACGGCCAGGTGGTCCACGTAGCGGGCCATTTGCTTGGCGCGTCCCTGCCGCCAGGCCCACACTTGGGGGCAGATGTAATAGAGCACCTTCACGCCCAGGC
>CAZDRW010000576.1:0-2642 GCA_964507555.1 uncultured Desulfarculaceae bacterium | reverse complement strand
GGCCCAGGCCTATCGGGACGTCGGCCAGCTGCAAGAGGCGGCCGGTGTGTTGCAGAGAGGCCTGATAATGCATCCGGCCATGGTGGAGGCTCGTTTGGCTCTGGCCCAAGTGCTGGAGGACATGGGCGACCAGGAGAGCGCCCTGACTCAGTTCATGAGCGCCGCGGCTGAGCTCTGCCGCCACGCCGGGGTCTTCGACGGATTGGCCCGGATTTGGGATGCCCAAGGCCGGGATGACGAGGCCCGCGAAGCCCGCGATCTGGGCCAGGCCTTGACCCAAGGATTGAACGGGCGCTTTGGAGGGCACCTGCCCGCCGAGCCGCCCAGCCCAATGCCCCCTATGCCGACGGCCCAAGCCTCGCCCGCGGCTCTGTCCAAGCCGCTGGAACCTCCGGATCCAGCCGCCGCAGGCCTTGGCTCTTCAAAGCTTTTGGAGCATTTGGAGACCATGGAGAGGGCGGCCCTGAAAAGGCTGAGAGGCTGACGGCCGGCACATCACCTTAATCGTTCGTAACCATATTCATTACAGAGGCATTAAAGATGTATAGCACTGCGGAGTTCCGTAGGGGGCTCAAGATCGAAATTGATGGCAAGGTATATGCGATCGTGGAGTTCCAGCACGTTAAGCCCGGCAAGGGCGGCGCCTTTGTGCGCACCAAGCTGAAAAACCTGGAAACCGGCCAAGTGGTGGAGCAGACCTTCCGCTCGGGCGCCAAGGTGGATAAGCCCGACTTTGAAGAAAAATACGTGCAGTTCCTCTATCAGGAGGGCGAGCAATACGTGTTCATGGACAACCAGACCTATGACCAGGTCTATGTTATCGAAGAATACCTGGGCGAGTCCAAAAACTTCATGTACCCCAACATCGAGGTGCAGCTCAGCTATTTCAACGGCAAGCCCATAGGCGTGGAGCTTCCGGTTTCCGTGGTGCTAACGGTGAGCCAGACCGAGCCGGGCGTAAAGGGCGACACCGCCACCGGCGCCACCAAGACCGCCATTCTGGAGACCGGCTATAGCGTGCAGGTGCCGCTTTTCATCAACGAGGGCGACAAGCTGAAGATCGACACCCGCACAGGGGAGTATTTGGAACGTGCCTGATGAATTCAAGCCCAGATTTACCGCCACCGGCATAGGAACCTTGCCCCACAAGGACCCTGTGGCCGCGGTTGATATTGTCCAGCAGCGGCTGGTCGAGATGCCTTACTGGCCCCAGCTTCCCAATCTGGGGGCCCAGGAGGACATGAACCTGCAATATGCGCCCGCCCTGGCTCCCTTGCTGGCGGCCGATGTGGCGGGGCACGCGGTTATCGCTTTCAGCGGCCTCAGCCGCGAGGAGGCCTTGGCCGGATTTTTCGAGCGCCTGATGGGCGGCGAGCTGGAGAGCTTCGGGCTCACCCCGGACGTGGCCGCGGGTTTTTTCCAATTCATGAAAAAGGTCGGTTCCGCAGACGCGCAGGCATATCCCTGGCTAAAGGGCCATGTCACCGGTCCGCTCACCTTGGCTGCCTCGGTGATGGGCAGCGACGGTAAGGCGCTTTTGTATGACGACGAGGTGGCCGACGCCCTGGCCCGCGGCCTGGGTGTGGCGGCGGCGGCCCAGGTCAAGCAGCTGGAGCCCTTAAAGCGGCCGGTGATGGTTTTCATCGACGAGCCTTTTCTTTCCGGCTACGGCTCGGCTTTCACCCCGCTTAGCCGGGAAAAGGTGATCGCGCTTCTTGGCGCCACCATGGAGGAGCTCCGGGCGCGCGCGCAGGCGGTTATCGGCATCCACTGCTGCGGCAACATGGATTGGGGGCTTTTGGTGGACGCCGGCGCCGACGTCATCAACCTGGACTCGGCCAGTTACGGCGAGCACCTTTTGCTCTACCCCGCCAAGGTGCGGGAGCTCATGGAGCGCGGCGGGGCCGTGGCTTGGGGCGCGGTACCCACCCTGGAGTTCACGGGCCAGGAAACCGCGCGCGGCCTCTGGGACGGGCTGCACAAGCTGCTTAAAGCTCTGGAGGCCAAGGGGCTGCCCCACGATCTCCTGGCCAGCCAAGGCCTGGTCACCCCGGCCTGCGGCATGGGCTCCCTGAACGAGGCCAAGGCCACGGCCATCCTGGATCTCACCGTGGGGGTGAGCGAGCTGGCGCGGGCGGAATACGTCTAGCCCCGGAATAAGCGGCAACATGGGAGGAGATGGCACGCTTGTAATTTGCCCGAGATGAATCAGACGGGGGAGGTTGTAACGTGGCCTTGCACGGTGAAGCATCCAAAGGGGATATATGGCCTGATTTGAAAAACTCGATCAAGATGGATGGGCAAGGCGGTGAACCGCCATCAGGCCCGGAATCCAGGTTACTGCCCCGCTTGGCCGGGGCGGTTCTCTTCTTATTGCTGCTAACGCTGCTTTCCGCGCCCGCCGCCAGGGCCTCTGAAGTGGTGGGCAATGCGATTCTGCAAGGCATCGTGGAACAGCATTGGTCCAGCTTCAAACAAGCCCGATCCATCGCGCCGGGGGGAATGGCGGTGTGCCTCATCACGCCTGAGGCCCGCTATTTCGCGGCCTCCGGATTCAACCGGACTCCGGACGGCAAGGCCACCCATTTCAGAGGGGCCAGCACCACCAAAACCTTCACCGCCGCCGCCATCCTGTTGCTGCA
>CAZDRW010000575.1:0-2647 GCA_964507555.1 uncultured Desulfarculaceae bacterium | reverse complement strand
GCCTTTGGCCGAGGCCACGGTCAGGGTGCGGGTGGGCGACCAGGAAGAGCACACCGCCGCCAGCGGCGATGGTCCGGTGCACGCACTGGACCAAGCCATTAGGAAAGCTTTGGGGCGCTTCTTCCCGGTTCTGCAACAAGTGCGACTGGTGGATTACAAGGTGCGTGTGCTGACGGGCGCGGACGGAACCGCGGCTAAGGTTAGGGTTTTGATTGAGTCCTCGGACGGAAAAACCACCTGGGGCACGGTGGGAGTGAGCGAGGACGTTTTGGAGGCTTCCTGGCAGGCTTTGGGCGACTCCATTCGCTATAAATTGTATCAGGAGTCGCGGCGTAAATAGAAAAACCCTCGGCCTGGGCCCATGCTTGCCCAGGCCGAGGTCCTGATGCTATTCTGTAGCATGCTTGAAACGCGGCCCGCCATTAGGGCGGGAGTTTCCGGCAGCGATAATATTCAGTCCTTGCCGCAAGTTGAGGGCGCGCTTAGCCGCTCCGGCGGCAGAGGACCGTAAATACCAGGCAGGGAGGGGTTTCATGTCCAACGGATTGGGAGTCACCGTAACCCAGCACCTCTTGAGCCAGCAGGAAAAGCAGGCCGGGGCAACTGGCGCGTTCACCCGCATGCTAAATGAGCTTATCCTTTCGGCCAAAATCATCAGCCGCGAGGTTACTAAAGCCGGGTTGGTGGAGATTCTCGGTTTCACTGGCGAGCGCAACGTGCAAGGAGAGCAAGTGCGCAAGCTTGATGAATTCGCCCATGACATTATCTGCCGTCGCATGGCCCAAAGCCGCTACATCTGCGTTATGGGTTCGGAAGAGGACGCCGACCCCATCGAGATGCCTGATGGCGTGGAAAGGGGCGAATACGTTCTGCTGTTCGATCCCCTGGACGGCTCATCCAACATCGACGCCAATGTTTCCATCGGCACCATATTCAGCATTCTGCGCAAGCAGTCCGCGGGGGTTGACTATCAGATGAGTGATCTGTTACAGCCTGGCTATAAGCAGGTGGCGGCAGGTTATTTTCTATATGGTTCTTCCACCATGATGGTTTACACCACGGGGAACGGAGTGTCCGGCTTCACCCTGGACCCATCGGTGGGCGAATTTCTTTTAAGCCATCCCGATATCAAGATTCCCGAGCGGGGTAAAATTTTCAGCGTCAACGCCGCGTATTGGGATTACTGGCATGAACCCACCAAGAGATACATCGACTTTCTGCGCAAGCCCAGCCCCAACAAGCCGGTTTATTCCCTGCGCTATATAGGCTCCTTGGTTTCGGATTTCCATCGCACCCTGCTTTATGGCGGTGTGTTCCTTTATCCGGCGGACACCAAGGACCCCAAGAAGCCGCATGGAAAATTGCGCCTGTTGTATGAAGCCAGCCCACTATCCATGGTTTGCGAACAAGCTGGCGGCGCTTCCACCACTGGCACCCAGCGCATGATGGAAGTGGAGCCGGAGCATCTGCACCAGCGGGTGCCTCTTATAATCGGCAGCAAGTACGAGGTGGAGTTGGCGGAGAAGTTCTATCGTGGCGAAATGTGATTCAGCCGACACCAGTCCAAGTGACCTGTTAGCCCAGGACCCGGGCCGCTTGGTCCTGGGCATAGAGACATCCTGCGACGAAAGCGCGGCCTCGGTGGTTCAAAACGGAAGCCGAGTGCTCAGTTCCGTGATCGCTAGCCAGGTTAAGGATCATGCGCCCTTCGGCGGAGTGGTGCCCGAGTTGGCCTCCCGCCGCCATTTGGAAAACCTGGCCCCCGTGGTGCGGGCGGCGCTCAGGGAAGCCGGCGTTACTTTGCAAGACATTACCGGCATGGCCGTGACGCAAGGACCAGGCCTCATCGGCGCCCTCTTGGTGGGACTGTCCTTGGCCAAGGCCATGGCTTGGGCCGCCGAAATTCCCATTGTGGGCGTGAGCCACCTGGAGGGACACCTGGCGGCTCTTGGCCTGTGCGAAGACCCGCCGGAATACCCTTTTGTGGCTCTCTTGGTTTCAGGCGGGCACACCAGCATTTTTCTGGTGGAAGGCCCCGGCCGGCAACGCGAATTGGGCCAAACGGTGGACGACGCCGCCGGCGAGGCCTTTGATAAAGTGGCCAAGCTTTACGGCCTGGGTTATCCCGGCGGAGTGGTGATTGACCGCTTGGCCACCGGGGGTGACGCTCAGGCCATAAACCTGCCCCGGCCGCGGATGCATGACGGCACCCTTGACTTTTCTTTTTCCGGTCTAAAAACAGCGGTGGTTTATTTCCGGCGCGATCACATGGGTGAGCCCTACCGCATTGAAGATCTGTGCGCATCTTTCCAGGAAGCAGTGGTGGAGGTGCTGGTTAAAAAAACCGTGGTCGCAGCTCGTGAGCAGGGCGTTAAACACCTGGCCTTGGCCGGAGGGGTGGCTGCCAATCAGCGCCTGCGCCAAGCCATGTCCCAAGCCGCCGATGATAACCACATGCGTCTGACCCTGCCGCCATTCAGCCTTTGCACGGACAATGCAGCCATGATCGCCGCTGCGGGGTGTCATCATTTGCGCCAAGGCGAGAGGCTATCCTTGGACGCTGATGCCATCAGTAAATTGCCTGCGGGCGGCATGCTGCCTGTGGGATAGTCTGACCGATTTCATCGCCGGTTTTGAATCAACAATC
>CAZDRW010000574.1:0-2657 GCA_964507555.1 uncultured Desulfarculaceae bacterium | reverse complement strand
CTCGCCTACGCCGGGAATACCCAGGGCGAATACGAAACGGTCGAAGGTCTTGCCCCGGGTTTGGGCGATGGCGTTTATGAGATTGCCGGCTGATTGCTCACCCCATCCCTTTAGGTCGGCGAGCTGCTCCTGTTTTTCTTTCAGGGCGTAGATGGAAACCACGTCGCTGATTAAATCCAGCGACATGAGCTCCTCGACCCGGCTGGGCCCCAGGCCTTCTATATCCATTGCGCCGCGGCTGGCGAAATGGGTGATGGAGGCCAAGGCCTGGGCCGGGCAGCCGAAATGGTTGGGGCATATATGGTCGGCGCCTTCGCTTTCCAGAAAGAAGCGCAGCGCTGGCTCGGCATCCGGTGCGTTAGCGGCGGGCATGTCTTTTATGGGCTTTGATTTGTTGGGCAATTTGCCTTCGATTCTAGCCATGACCGTTATGCCGAGTATGTCGATAGTCTTTTGCCTAATTACCTCATCGGTCTTGACGGTCCTTATCAAATGAGTGCCGCAGGAGGGACAAGAAGAAGGTGGTAAAGTTGGACAAGGCAGGACTTCGGCAACCCGCGGAATCACATCACCGGCTCGCTCTACACGCACCGTGTCACCCACCCGTACACCCAAGCGAAGCACTTCGTTGTAGTTGTGCAGGGTCGCCCGGCTCACCGTCACACCGCCAACATCCACCGGGTCTAAGAGGGCAACCGGGGTGATTTTCCCGGTTCGGCCGACCTGAGCCACAATATCGCGTACGATGGTACGCTTTTGTCGCGGTGGGAACTTCCAAGCCACAGCCCATCTTGGAGTGCGTGAACGGGTGCCTATACGTTCGCGCAAGGCCAAGTCGTCCACTTTGATAACTATGCCGTCTATCTCGAAAGGCAGCTTCTCTCGGTGTGCTTCGTAGTCCTTATGTAGCTTTTCGAGAAACTCCAAGCTGGTTCCGCTATGTTGATGATCGCGATAAATCGGAAAGCCAGCGGTGTCTAAAAGGTCAAAGGTATCGCGATCATTCTCTAGGCCCAATTCGATAGCGTTACATATTTCAAAAGGGAAAAAGTTTAATGGGCGCTGCGCAGTAATGTTGGGATCCATCTGGCGCAAACTTCCGGCCGCAGCATTGCGAGGATTGGCAAAGGGTTCTATGCCAAGCGAAATTAGTTTTTTATTGAGCTCAAAAAAACCGTTGCGGCTCATGAAAACTTCACCACGGACTACAAGGCGTTCTATATAGCGGCCTTTCAAGCGGTTTGGAATATCGGCTAAGGTGCGCAGGTTGGGAGTAATGTCTTCTCCAGTCAATCCATCACCTCGAGTTGAGCCCTGCCAAAAAAGCCCATTCCTAAAATCCAATTCGACAGAAAGCCCATCGATTTTGGGCTGAGCGATTAATCTGGCACTTCCTGCTTTGTAATCAAGCAGCCGGCGTAAAAAATCATTTACTACCACTCGGTCTACTTTTGATTCCAAACTAAGCATAGGTCTGAAATGCTGGACAGGCTTGAAGCTAGTTTTTATGGGCGATCCCACCGTTTGAGTTGGAGAGTCCGAGACTCTGAGTTGAGGGAAAAGTGATTCTAACTCCTCCAGTTCATTTAATAGATTGTCATACTCCGCGTCAGATATCTCTGGCTGGTTATCTACGTAATAGAGTCGATTGTGCCGGCGCAGTTCTTTGGATAGCTGGTCGATACGCATGGCGGCTTGTTTTTCGTCCTGCATCTGTTTCATGGCTCCCAAGATATTACGTTTGCAGGTTGGTAACCAATCTCTTTTTGTCCCCTGTTGTCCACTTTTTTTAAGATTTCCGGGGGTGGATTGACAAGGTGCGGTCGTGGCCGCATAGTGGTTCTTACGATCGTCTCCGTCCCGTCATCGTGATTAGTCAGCAATGCAACGAGGAGATAACTCATGGTAAAACTTAGCAAAATGCTTTGGGCGCCGCGTATCGCCCTGGTGCTGGCCGTGTTAGTGGCCTTGGCGGCCACCGTGGCCAAGGCCGAGGCCGCCTTTGTGGGCAGCGAGGAATCCCTAAGTCAAGTCATGGCCGGCCGGGACGCGGGCACCGTGCAAAAGCTCCTGCAGAACAAAATGGTGCGTGAACGCCTGCAGGCCCTGGGCTACAGACCGGCCGAAGTGGAGGCCCGCTTGGCCCTTTTGTCCGACCAGGACCGCCAAGCCCTGGCCAGCCAACTGGACAACCTGGCCCCGGCCGGTGACGGCGTGGGGCTGGTCATCGGGGTCCTGTTAATTATCCTATTAGTAATCCTGATTATCAAGCTCTTGGACAAGCGCGTCGTTGTCAGTTAAGAACGCCGCTCCACCCCGGCGCCGCCCGCGGGCGCGGACCCTTATCCGGGCCGGGCTCTGCCTGGCCCTGGGGGCCCAGCTCTGTCTTGCCTGCCTCGGCTGCGGGGCAGCGCAAGGCCAGGCGGCTTTTACGCCGCCGCCCGGGGCCCATGAGATCGCCGCCGTGCCTTTTTATCCTGACGCCAGCCACCAGTGCGGGCCGGCCTCCCTGGCCGCGGTAATGGCTTTTCATGGCAAAAAGATGAACCCCCGGGAAGTGGCCCGCGCGGTGTACCGCCCCCAGTTGCAGGGCAGCCTAAGCCTGGATCTGGTGCTTTTTGCCCGCGCCCAAGGCCTCTGCGCCCTCTGGTATCAAG
>CAZDRW010000573.1:0-2666 GCA_964507555.1 uncultured Desulfarculaceae bacterium | reverse complement strand
CAGCGCCGCCCTCGGCGCCCAGTTTGGTGGCCAGCTTGGCCAGGCGCTCAAAGGCCTTGATGAATTCGGGGCGGCAGTCGGGATAGCCAGAGTAGTCCATGGCGTTGACCCCGATGAAAAGATGAGTGCAGCTAAGGGTCTCGGCCCAGGCCAAGGCCAAAGACAAAAAGAGGGTGTTGCGCGCCGGTACATAGGTCACGGGCACGCCTTGCGACATGCTCTCGGTGTGACGCCCTTTGGGCACCGGGATGTCGGCGGTGAGCGCCGATCCGCCGATGGGCCTGAGGTCCAAGGGCAGGATCAGATGCCGGGCCGCGTCCAGGGCGCTAGCTACCCTTTTGGCGGCGGCCAGCTCCACCTTATGGCGCTGGCCATAGTCAAAGCTGAGCGCATAGGTTGCATAGCCCTCGGCCCGGGCCATGGCCAGACAGGTGCTGGAATCCAGACCGCCGCTTAATAGCACCACCGCTTTTTTCGATTCCGCAACCATGGTCCATGATCTCCTTGACCCAGTATAGCCAAGCAGGCCTTGCCAGGCTAGACGTAAGAAACGCTGAACATGGAGGTGTTTACCGCCTGGCGAAATTTGCGGTTTGATAAAACTTGCCCAAGGAAAGGGAAAAGACTAATATATTTAAATGAGTAAAAATAATTGTAAGCGTTAGCGCCAGGTAGCTGCCGAGGTTGGTTCGGCGGCTGCATGTGCGGGTAAAATAGCGCTTTGCAAGCACCCTAACCCAAGCAGGATGATTGACTGCACCTCTTGACAGGAGGGGTGGGGGTTGTTATTGTATTAATAATGATTCCTATAAGGGAGCATAAAAATGCAGCCCAACACAAGGCTCAGGATGACCACCCAAAGACAGGTCATTTTGGATGAGTTAAAAAAACTGAAGTCGCATCCCACCGCCGGTGAGCTTTGCCAAATCGTGCGCAGGCGTTTGCCTCGCATAAGTTTAGGTACGGTTTACCGAAACTTGGAGATTCTCTCGCGTCAGGGCATCATCCAAAAATTGGACGTGGGCGGCACGGAAATGCGCTTTGACGGAACCACCGACAACCACTACCATCTGCGTTGTTTGAATTGCGGCAAGGTGGCAGATGTGGACATGGAGGTGATTGCCGATCTGGAGCGCAAGGTGGATGGCGCCGCTGGCTATCAGGTCTTTGCCCATCGCCTGGAGTTCATGGGCTTCTGCCCCGAGTGCCGGCAGAGCGTCACCTCTCATTAACCACAACTGCTGGTTTTATTCGTGGAGGTTGCAAGTGGCAGGCAAAGCTACTGGTGCGGACGCTGATATCAAAAAAATACTGAAAACCATGGCCGCTGACAGCGGGCCCTGGGCCAACAAGCAAGTCGCGGAAAAGGCCGGGCTGGACGCCAAGGTCGTGTCAGGCCTCATGAGCAAATTAAAAAAACAGGGTCTGGTGGATAGCCCGGTCCGCTGCAAATTCGCCATCACCGATGCGGGCAAGGCTGAGCTAAAGAAGTAGCCCGCGCTTCCCTAAACAGCATAACAGGAGGACAATGTAATCATGTCCAAGTGCGCAGGCACCCAAACCGAGAAGAACCTGCTCACCGCCTTCGCCGGCGAGTCCCAGGCGCGCAACCGCTATACCTATTGGGCCGGCAAGGCCAAGAAGGAAGGCTTTGAGCAGATAGCCTTTATCTTCGAGGAGACCGCCAACCAGGAAAAGGAGCACGCCAAGCGCTTCTTCAAATTCCTGCAAGGCGGCGAGGTGGAGATAGCCGCCGCTTTCCCGGCCGGTGTGATCGGCTCCACCCTGGAGAACCTGAAGGCCGCCGCCGCGGGCGAGCACTATGAGCAGAGCGAAATGTATCCCGGCTTCGCCAAGGTGGCCCGCGAAGAGGGCTTCGAGGAAATCGCCAAGGTGTTCGAGGCGATCTCTGTGGCCGAGAGGTTCCATGAGAAGCGTTACAACGACCTGGCGGCCAACATAGAGGCGGGCCGCGTGTTCAAGCGCGACAAGCCCACGGTGTGGCGCTGCCGCAACTGCGGCTACCTGCACGAGGGCGACGAAGCTCCGGACAAGTGCCCGGCCTGCGCCCATCCCCAGGCTCATTTCGAGCTCAAGGGCGAGAACTGGTAGCCAGGCCCCCGGCCAAACGACCAAATGCCAAACTTGAAGGAGGGTTCTTAAAGATGGCCGATAATAAGAGACTGCAGGTTTATAAATGCGACAAATGCGGCAACATCGTGGAAATGCTCCATGCCAGCATGGGCGAGTTGGTTTGCTGCGGCGAGCCCATGAAGCTCCAGGCCGAAAACACGGTTGACGCCGCCAAGGAAAAGCACGTGCCGGTGATCGAGAAAATCGACGGCGGTTTCAAGGTCAAGGTGGGCAGCGTGGCGCACCCCATGGAGGAAAAGCACTTCATCCAATGGATCGAGGTGATTGCCGACGGCAAGGCCTATATGGAATTCCTGAAACCCGGGGCAGCGCCGGAGGCCGTGTTCAAAATCAATGCCGCCAAGATTACCGCCCGCGAATACTGCAATCTGCACGGGCACTGGAAGGCTGAGGGCTAATCCTTTAAACTGATGAAGGTAAACGGCAGGCGAAATCTATTCGGAATAATGGAGAGGCTCTCATGAAAAAGTACGTATGCGGCGTGTGCGGTTATGTTTACGATCCCGCCAAGG
>CAZDRW010000572.1:0-2678 GCA_964507555.1 uncultured Desulfarculaceae bacterium | reverse complement strand
CTCGGCCACGATAAAGTCGCCCTTGCCCAGCCAGGCATTGGAACCCAAAGCTCCCAGCTTGCCGCCCACCACCACGGTGGGATCCAGGCCGCCGGCGGCCAGGAGTTGCGCCACCATGGAAGTGCTGGAGGTCTTGCCATGAGCGCCCGCCACCGCCACCCCGTACTTGAGGCGCATCAACTCGGCCAGCATCTCGGCCCGCGGAATCACCGGGATCAGCGCTTCCCGGGCGGCCTGGACCTCCGGGTTGTCGTCCATAACCGCGGAACTAATCACCACCACGTCGGCTCCCGTGATCTGATCGGCGTGATGCCCTATATGCACCAAAGCGCCCAGTTCCTCCAGGCGGCGCGTGGTGGCGCTGGCCTTCAGGTCCGAGCCGGTGACCCGGTGCCCCAGGTTGACCAGAAGCTCGGCGATGCCGCTCATGCCGATGCCGCCGATCCCCACAAAATGAATGTGCTGGTGGCGTTGGTACATCAGGCAGCCTCCCGCATCAGGTCCAGACAGTCACGGGCGATTGCTTGGGCGGCTTGCGGCCGGGCCATTTGCAGCGCCTTGGCTTCCATCTGCAAAAGCTTCTGGGGCCGGTCCATGAAATCGCCGATTATCTGGGCAGCGCGTTGACCGTTGAATTCGCTGTCGGGGACCAGCAGGGCGGCGCCGGCCTCCACCAGCGACCCGGCGTTGGCGGTTTGGTGGTCCCCGGCCGCGAAGGGATAAGGCACGCACACCGCGACGCGGCCCACGGCCAGCACCTCGGTGAGGGTACCGGCCCCCGCCCGGCAAATGACCAGGTGCGATTGGCCGTAGGCCTTTCCCATGTCGCGGAAAAAGGCCGCCACTTCTGCCTGTATGCTGGCCTCCTCGTAAGCCGCCCGCATTTCTTCCTCATCCTTGGTTCCGGTCTGATGGGTGATCCGCAGGCGTTTCACGCGGCCGGCTTCGGCCAAAAGCGGTAGCGCTTCTTTCATTCCTTGATTAAGACTATGGGCGCCTTGGCTGCCACCCACTATCAGAAGATGGAAGGCCTCCGCAGGATCCTTGCGGGTGCGGCTTTCCGCTTGCGCCCGCGCCAAAATCTCCGGCCGCACCGGGTTGCCTTTTAGGCGCACCTTGTGGGCCGGCAAACGCTCCTGGGAGCCAGGGAAGGAAGTGAACACCACCCGGGCCAGCCGGGCCAGGGTTTGGTTGGTGAGTCCCGGCACCGCGTTTTGCTCCTGCACCGCCAAGGGCACCCGCATCAGCCAGGCGGCCACGCCCAGGGGGAAGGCAGCATAGCCGCCCACCGCCAAGACCAGCCCGGGCTGGTAACGGCGGATTATCTTGAAGGCTGACCAAACCGCGCCGGGCAAAGCCGCCAGACTGCGCAGACGGCCCCAGAGGCCGCGGCCTCTCAACGCCAGGACATGTATCGCCTCCAAGGAATAACCGGCCTCTTGCAGGACGCTGGTTTCCAAAGCCTTCCCCGTGTTCACGAACACCAGGGAGAGAGAAGGATCTAACTGGCGCAGGGCGGCG
Source organism: uncultured Desulfarculaceae bacterium (assembly GCA_964507555.1). Classification (GTDB taxonomy): domain Bacteria; phylum Desulfobacterota; class Desulfarculia; order Desulfarculales; family Desulfarculaceae; genus Desulfocarbo. Next base: position 1,157 of record CAZDRW010000572.1, on the reverse strand, counting down.
GCCACGGCCAAGCCGGGGAACAAGTGCCCTCCGGTACCGCCGCCGGCTATGAGAATCGCCCGCTTCATGCCGTCCTCCTGTGTCCCGCCACCGAAAGCAGGATGCCCACGCAGGCGAAGTTCACAAATAGCGAAGAACCGCCATAAGAGATAAACGGCAAGGTGAGGCCCTTGGTGGGCAGAAGCCCCATGACCACCGCCGCATTGACAAAGGCCTGCAAGCCTATGATGAGGGTGGCGCCCAGGGCCAGATAGGTTCCGAATAAGTCGCGCGCCTCCAGGGCGGTGCGCACTCCGCGCCAGATCAGGGTCATGAACAGGCCCAATACCAGGACCACTCCCCACAGGCCCAATTCCTCGCCCAGCACGGCAAAGATAAAATCGGTGTGGGGCTCCGGCAGATAAAACAGCTTCTGCATGGAGCCGCCCAGGCCGGTTCCCCAAAGCCCGCCGCAGGCCAGGGCCAGGAAGCTATGAATGATCTGGTAGCCGCGGCCCAGGGGATCTTCCCAGGGCTCCAAAAAGCCCAACAGGCGTTCCAGGCGCCAGCTCACCTTGAAGAGCAGGAAATACAAGACTGGCATAGCGGCCACGGCCATGGCGCCCAGATAAGCCAAGCGGGTGCCGGCCACGAAGAGCATCACTATGGTTAGGATGAACAAGGTAACGCTCATGCCCAAGTCCGGTTCCAGTAGGATAGGCAGGACCAGGACGCTGGCCATAACCATCGGCGGCAAGAACCCGCGCGTAAAGCTCTTGATTTGATCGGAGTGCTCGCTGAGCGCGTAAGCCAAATAGAAAAGCAGGGCCAGCTTGGCGAACTCGGCCGGCTGCATGGAGATGAAACCCACCCGCAGCCAGCGCGCCGCGCCTCCGGCCCGGTGGCCTATGCCCGGTATCAAGGCCAGGATCAACGCGACGAGAACCACCAGGAACATCGGATAGGCCAGTTTGCGCAGGCGGCTATAATCGCCAACAGCGATGGCGGCCATCACCGCCAGGCCGATCGCCATATGCATCAACTGGTGCTTGAAAAAGTAAGCCGAGTCCAAGTAGCGTTTGCTGGCCAAGGCGCTGGAAGCGCTGAAAACCATGACCAGGCCGATGCCGGTGAGCGCCAAGGCGCACAACAGGATCCAAGGGTCGCTGACCCTGATC
>CAZDRW010000571.1:0-2679 GCA_964507555.1 uncultured Desulfarculaceae bacterium | reverse complement strand
CGAGGACGGCGGGAATATCCGCCTGGTTTCCATTTACGGCGAGCAGAAGGTGGTTAAGGCGGAAATCAAGTCCATGTCGCTGGTAAACCATCGCGTGGTGCTGGACGCCAAATAGCCGGTTATCGCCGTGATTGCTAGGACCCTCTTGCCATTTTTTTAAGGCAAAGAGGATGCATCATAATTACCTAAGCCTGGAGAGGACGCATGAGAGTTATTCTCGTAGCGGCCGCGCTGGTCTTGGTTTGCGCGAGTGTGGCTTTGGCCGGGGATAAACCCGGAGCCAGGAGGGAGCACATGGCTGACCAAAAATCCATCGACAAGATAGTGGCCAACCTGCACTGGCTGGGCCACGATACCTTCCGTATTGATTATTCCCAAGGCTCCATCTATTTCGATCCCTATGAAATCAAGGCCGGCGCGCCCAAGGGCGATGTGATCCTGGCCAGCCACGACCACTTCGACCATTGCGTGCCGGAGGATATAGCCAAGCTGCAAAAGCCGGACAGCGTGCTTATCACCGAGGGCGATTGCGCCAAGAAGCTAAAGGGCGATGTCCGGGTGATGAAGCCGGGCGACACCCTGGAGGTGAAGGGGGTCACGGTAAAAGCGATCCCCGCCTACAACATTGGCAAGGACTTTCATCCCAAGGCCAAGGGCTGGCTGGGCTTCATCGTGACTGTGGACGGGGTGCAGGTCTATCACGCGGGCGACACGGATTTCATCCCGGAGATGGAGGGCCTCGGCGTGGATGTGGCCCTGTTACCGGTCTCGGGCACCTATGTCATGACCGCCGAACAGGCGGTGGAGGCGGCCAAGGCGATCAAGCCCAAGCTTGCCATCCCCATGCACTATGGCGCCATCGTGGGTGACGCCGGCGACGCCCAGCGCTTCGCCAAGGCCCTGGAGGGGGTGGTTCCGGTCAAGGTGCTGACCAAGGAGTAAGCGGGGTGGATGAGCCTCTTGCGCCGCCGCCGGCCAGGGGGCGGCGGTTCGACGTGGTGTGCCTGGGGCTCAATGCCTTCGACCACCTATGCCAGATTGAACGCTTCCCGCTTAGGGGAGGCAAAATCAGGATGCGCCGGATGATCATAAGCGGCGGCGGCCAAGCGGCCACCGCCGCTTGTTGCTTGTCGCGCTTGGGCTGGCGGACGGCCTATGGCGGCGTCTGCGGAGACGACGAGCCGGGCCAAAAGGCCGGGCCTTGGTTGCAAGAGTTCGGCGTGGACCCCGCCGGTTTGGTGATTAAGCCGGGCACCGCCAGCCAGCAGGCCTATATCCTGGTGGAGGAGAAAACCGCCGAGCGCACCATCGTTTGGCACCGCGATGAGGGCTGCCGGCTGGAGCCGGACGATGTGGACCCGGAGCTAATAATCGCCGGGAGGGTGCTGCATTTGGACGGCCATTTCGTGGAGCCCAGCCTGAAGGCGGCCCGCATCGCGCGCGCCCGTGGCCTTTTAGTTAGCCTGGACGGCGAAAGGGTCTATGAGAACACCCGGGAGCTGGTTTCCCTTTGCCATGTGGTGTTGGGCTCCCGCCGCTTCCCCCAAAGGCTCACCGGCATAGATGACCCTAGAGAGTCTTTGGAGGCCTTGGCGGCTCTGGGGCCGAGCTGGGCCGGGCGCACCCTCGGCGAGGATGGCGCGGAGATGCTAGCCGGGGGCGAGTATATCAGGCAGCCCGGCTTCAAGGTGGCGGCCGTGGATACCACCGGCGCCGGGGACGTGGCGCACGCCGGCCTGGTGCACGCCATCCTGATGGGGGAGGGGCCGCGTCAGGCCTTGGCCACGGCCTGCGCGGTCGCGGCCATCAGCGTAACCGATTTGGGCGGACGCAGCGCCCTGCCCGACAGAAACACCCTGGAGCGCTTTTTGGCGGAACACCAGTCATGACCTGGTTCTTCCTGGCCCTGGGTGCGGCTTTCTCCTTGGGCACCTCCGATTATCTGCTCAAACGCTATTTCAGCGACCTGCCGGTGGGCGAGATGGTCATGGTGCGTTTCGCCGGAGTGGTGCCGATCTGCCTGGCCATCCTGGCGTTCCGGCCCATGCCCGAAGTGCGGCCCGAGTTTTGGAGTTCGGTGGCCATTGCCCTCCCCGCCGAACTGGTGGCCACCATTCTCTACGCCAAGGCGATCCAGGTGTCGCCGCTTTCCCTGGCCCAGCCGTTTTTGGCGTTCACCCCGCTTTTCGCGCTACTAACCGGCTTTTTGATCCTGGGTGAGGCCCCTTCCTGGATGGGGTTTGCGGGGGTCGCGCTTTTGGCGGCGGGCGGCTATGGCCTGAACATTGACCAGGTCCGTCTGGGTTGGGCCCAGCCCATCTTGGCGGTGACCCGGGAAAAGGGCTCCTGGATGATGCTAACGGTGGCGGCCATCTATTCCCTGACCGCGGTTCTGGGGCGCCGGGCGGTGCTGGCCGCTGATCCCTGGTTCATGGCCGGGCTGTATCCGCTGTTGGTAAGCGGCGGGGTGGCGTTGGTTCTTGGCGCCAGCGGAAGGCTCTCCTGGAGCTGGCTGAAGCGGCCCTGGCCCGCCCTGGCCGTTTGCCTGGCGGCCGGAGCCCATTTGGTGTTTCATTTCCTGGCCATCAGCATGGTGCAGGCCGCCTATATGGTTTCAGTTAAGCGGCTCAGCATCATCATCGCCATGTTGTATGGGGGCGTGTTCTTGCGCGAGGCCAG
>CAZDRW010000570.1:0-2694 GCA_964507555.1 uncultured Desulfarculaceae bacterium | reverse complement strand
AACGCTAAAAAGATCTTAGCAGTTAGAGATAGCTTCATAGGCCGGACACCTCTGCCTCATCCACAGTTGAAAGTCGCTTTGCTTGCTCTACCATAGATAAGGATAGCCCATGAAAGCACGTCTAGTGCGATCTCCACAACCTTCACATGGTGTCCCCACAATTTTCACATATTTGGGCGGTATCCTTTTAGCAGTAATGAGACGGTAAATTCGGAAAACCCATGCCAAGGATATTAGCCATGACCGAATCCATGAATTTCAGATATTGGCTAGGCATCATGATGTTTTTATGCCTGATGGCTTTTGGCCAAACTGGCATTGCCCTTGCCGCCCAAAGCTATGTGGTGGTGGACACCAACCAGAGCGCGTGTTTTGATGATCGCGCTCAGATGAACTGCCCTCCATCCGGCCGTGCATTTTATGGCCAGGACGCTCAATATTACGGCAACCCTCCCCGCTATGTTGATAATGGCGATGGAACGATTTCTGATCAGAGCACCGGCTTGATGTGGCAGAAGACTCCCAACCTGGCGCAAAAGTCAGAGTACAGCGACGCGCTAGCCGGGGCGGCATCCTTCAACTTGGCCGGCTATGACGACTGGCGGTTGCCGAGTATCAAGGAACTTTATTCACTAATAGAGTTCATCGGTAACAGCTACTCGCTCACTCCATATTTGGATACGGGCTATTTTGATTTCACCTATGGTTCGAACAACATCGATGGCCGTTACTGGTCCAGCAATGTGTATGTGGGAACGGTGATGGGAGGCCAGACCGCGGTGTTCGGGGTTAACTTTGCTGATGGCCATATAAAGGGATATGGCTTGAACGGCGGAATGCAGCAGTATGTCCGCTATGTGCGAGGCAACACCAGCTATGGCCTAAATGATTTTGTGGATAATGGCGATGACACCATCACCGACCAGGCTACCGGTTTGATGTGGCAAAAAGGCGATAATGGTTCTGGCGTGATCTGGCAAGAGGCGCTCAGCTATTGCGAGAACTTAAGTCAGGCCGGCCACGATGACTGGCGCTTGCCCAATGCCAAGGAGCTGCAAAGCATCGTGGACTACTCCCGGGCGCCCGATGCTTCCAATCCGGCTCAAAGAGGGCCGGCCATAGATCCCATCTTTAACCTAACCGAGACCGAGTCATGGTATTGGACCGGAACCACCCTCACAGAAGGCCCGCCTGACCAGTCCGGCAGCAATGCGGTTTATGTGGCCTTTGGCCAGGCCTATGGCGTGTACAGCGATCCCCGGACCGGCGAAACCTACTTGCGCGATGTGCACGGCGCAGGCGCCCAGCGCAGCGATCCCAAGAGCGGCGATCCGGCAGACTATGCCGAAGGCAGGGGAACCCCGGGACAAGATGACCAGGTGCGCATCTATAACTATGTCCGCTGTGTGCGGGACGCCCAGTAATGAGCCAAGCGACGAGGTAAGCGGTATGAGTAGCGAACCCAAATGCCGTGGTATCCGGGTGAGCTGCTGATGGACGGTCCCTAACAACGATGAAGCATCTGGGCGGCAGGTAGGAAAGGACTATATAAAAGCAGGCAGCCCGTGTGGTGCTCGGGCCTCCTGTTTTTGGGGTGGCAACGGGTTTGCCAGGGGCTAATAGCCGCAGGGCGTGGTAGCGAACGGTCAGCTTGGCGTCTCCGTCCGGGATTCCGCTAATATTGTTCGCAGACGTTGCAGCTGCGCCGCAAGCTGAGAAAAAGCCTCTTTTGCCTCCGCGTCATTTTGAGCCAAGGCGAGCCGTTCGACCAGAGTTGCCAGCCGGCTGGGTTGATCGCTTCCCACGGTGGCGCAAGCGCTCTTAAAGAAGTGCGCTTGGCGGGCTAGCGCCGCCCAGTCCCCGCTGGCCACGGCTTCGGTCATCAGGGGCAAACGTTGATCGATTTCGTCCTCCAGCATTTGTCGCACTTGCACCAACAGCTCCTGGTTGCCGCCCAAGTTCCGAAGGGCGCGCTGGTCGTCTAGCTCCTCTTTGCCGGCCGGCATGGGGTTCACGGATTTGGGCGCCTCCCCGCCGGGCAGGTGTAGGCGCTTAATTGCCTGGGCCAAGGTCTCAAGTTCCACGGGTTTGCTGATATAGCCGTCCATCCCGGCACGAGTGCAATCCTCGATGGTGCTGTGCAAAGCGTGGGCGGTCATGGCCATGATGGGAGTGGCTTGGGCCTTTTCTCCGGCAGCGCCTTGCCGGATAAGGCGGGTGGCCTCCAGCCCGTCCATCTCGGGCATGTCCAAGTCCATGAGCACCAAATCGACGTTTTCCTCTCGGAGCACCTTAAGGGCGGCAAGGCCGTTTTCCGCGGTGATAACGGAATGCCCTAAGGCTTTGAGCAGGGACACGCCGACATGCTGATTAAGGGCGTTGTCTTCCACCATCAAGATTTTCAAGGCGAGATTGGAAGAGGCTGCGGCAGCTTGGGAATCGGATACGGCCGCTTCTTGGCCCCTGGCGGCGCCTGCTTTAAAGGCAGCGGTAAAGGAAAATTCCGAACCCTCGCCCGCCGTGCTTTTCAGGGTCAATTCGCCGCCCAGCAGCCGGACCAATTCCTTGCTGATGGCCAACCCCAAACCGGTTCCGCCGAATGGACGGGTGGAGGAGGAGTCCACTTGCCGGAAGGTTTCGAAAACAGCTTGCTGCTGCTCGGGCGGAATGCCGTTGCCGGTATCGCGAACCGTG
>CAZDRW010000569.1:0-2696 GCA_964507555.1 uncultured Desulfarculaceae bacterium | reverse complement strand
GACGCGTGCCGGAGCCTGGCGGCGGCCGATCTAGTGGTCAACCTGGTGCTAACGATATATTTGGTGTTGGGAGCCTGGCACGAGGAACGCCGCATGCGCCGGGCCTTTGGCAACGAGTGGGACCAGTACGCCGGTAAAGTCTCGAACCTGGGCCCCCGGCGCCCCGGCGGCTAGGGCCCCGCCTTGGGTCCCGCGCGGGGTCAGGGGATAAACGCGGGCAGCGTTCATGACGCAGCTAGCAGCCCCTGAAGCGCTACACCTATACTTGGATTACAGTTTGGTAACAGCCCGATTACATAATTGTAACTAATTGCCCTGTCTGCTATGCTGACCGCCAGAGGAATCAGCCCTTTGGCATTACCGTCATCAGAAAGGCAATTGACTGATAAGACAAAACCTCTGCCCTGAGGTCCGACCGGAGATCCTCTTGTCCGAGCCAAAAACTTAAGTGGCACTCAAGTTGCTTAAGTATTGAAGGTGTTGAAGAGGGGATCGCGGATCATTGAGTCCTACCCCCCGGCTGGTTTGCTGGCAACCCAGCCGGAAATGGTGGTCCGGAAACCGCATAGGTCATAAAGGCGCGGAGGAGGTGTTTTTGTGCAAAGTCAACCCATTTTGAGGGATGCGCAAGAGGTGGCTTACTCCGGCAAGAGATATATCTCCTCCAATGTGTTGCATGGCATCCAGGGCCTGCCCACTTTACCCCAAGTCCTAACCACCATCTTGAACACCATGGAGGACGAGTCCTCCACGGCGGCTGATTTGGAGAAGGTGATCCGCCAGGACCAGGCCTTGTGCTCCAAGCTCCTGTCAGTCGCCAACAGCTCCTACTATGGTTTTGCCTCCGAGATCACCACCCTGAAAAGGGCGGTGGTGGTGCTGGGCCTTTCCGAGGTGCGCAAGGTTTGCCTGGGCGCGGGCATGTTTAACATGATAAACCGTTCGCGGGTCAAGGATCTGAAGCTGATGGAGCAGCAGTGGGCCCATTCCCTATTCGTGGCCGAGGGGGCCCGCATCCTGGCCGCGCGCACCAAAAAAGCCGAGCCCGAGCAGGCCTTCACCGCAGGCCTCTTGCACGACTTGGGCAAGCTCGCCTTGGCGGCCTATTTTCCCGAAGAGTTCAAGGCGGTGGCTGCCAAGGCCGCGGCGGAGAGGATAAGCTTCCAGGAGGCCGAGGCCATGCTGGGCGTGGACCATGAGGACCTGGGCATTTCCCTGGCCGAGCATTGGCATTTGCCGCCCATGCTGAGCGAGGTGCTGGGCCGCCATCACGAGCCTTATCCGGGCTTAACCTATCTGGAGCTGGTGGCCACGGTTCATGTGGCCGACTGCCTGGCCCATGAATTGTGCTCCCAAGAAGAGTCGGTGAATATCTTCCCTTATCCCGAGGCGGTGCAGGCGCTGGATTTGAGCGAGGAGGACATGTGGTGGGTCCGGCAACGCCTGCAAAAGCGCGCCGAAGCCATCGACTCCCTGCGCCACAACCTTTAGGCCCCCTCCCCTCCGGCCGGCCTGGTCCGGCGCTGTTAACGACTGCGGCTAGATTATGCCGCCGCCTTGTTCTTGAGCCCCCCATCCCCCTGGGCTCTAGTGGAGCCATACTTAATATATGGGAGGCTTTAATGGGCGCGGTGTTGGACTTTTTCAAGTCAGTGGCCGGCATCTGCCAGACCAAACCTCTGGACCGCGCCCTGTGGCGCACCGAAGGCGACCAGGCCGTGGTGCTTCTGGCCGGGGCCAGCCAGCTGCAGGCGTTGGGAAGCGCGGTGCGTTTGGAGGGCGAGGGATTGGGCGAGCCCCTGCTTTTGCTGCGCGCGGCAGATGGAACCTACCGGGCCTTTGTCAACCGCTGCACCCATATGGGCCGCCGGATTGATCCCTCCCAGGGCGGGCAGAGCCTGCGCTGCTGCAGCGTGAGCCACTCCACCTTTGACCTTGCCGGCGAAAAGCTAAGCGGACCGGCCAAGGGCGGGCTTAAACCATTGCCGGTGCGCCATGAAAAGGGCGAGCTCTACATCACCTTGCCTTAGGGACTAGGGCCTTGAGCCCGCGCCAACAAGGGAGCGCTCCTTGCATGGAGGAAAACCCATGCCCCGGCCCCCATCGTTCAGGATCAGGCGGAATCCGGCTTGGGCGCTTGGCCTTATCTTGACGCTGGCTAGCGCAATGGGGTGCGGCATGGCATGGGATTCTTTCATAGAAAGCCAGATATTTTTTCCCGACAAGGTTCTGGTGGGCGACCCCGGCTCCTTTGGCCTTGCCTACGAGGACCAGTGGATCGAGACCGAGGACGGCCTGCGCCTGCACGCCTGGTGGCTGCCGGCTGCTGGCGCGCGGACCGTGCTGGTGTTCTTCCACGGCAACGCGGGCAACATCTCCCACCGCCTGGACAACCTGCGCCATTTGCAGGCCTGGGGCCTGAGCGTCCTCAACTTCGATTACCGCGGCTATGGCAAAAGCCAGGGCTCCATCAGCGAAAAGGGGCTTTACGCCGACAGCCGGGCGGCCTTGCAGGCGGGCCTAAAACGCGCCCGGGAAAACAACTGCCGGCTGGCCTTGTTCGGCCGCTCCTTGGGAGGGGTGGCGGCGGTGAGCGTGGCGGACCAGCCCCAGGTGGCCGGGGTGATCCTGGAATCCACCTTCACCACTTTGGGCGACATGGCCAAAGTGCATTTCCCCTTACCCGGGGTGGGCCG
>CAZDRW010000568.1:0-2708 GCA_964507555.1 uncultured Desulfarculaceae bacterium | reverse complement strand
ATCCGGAGCTGCCCCAAATAATAGGGATATGCAGCCAGCGGGGCATACCCTGCGCGGTTTCGTCCAACCTCAACATTAAGCGCAACCTGGCCGAGGTGATCGATGCCGGTCCGGCCTGGTTCCGGGTCTCTGTTTCCGGCATGGGCTCCGATTACGAACGCACCCACACCGGCGGAAGCTGGGACAAGGTTTCGGCCAACCTGGCGGAACTTTCCAGGCTGCGGCGCGAGTTGAAGCCAGAAATGAAAACCGAGGTTTTCTATCACCTCTACCGTCATAACCAAGGCGGACAGATGGAGAAGGTCCGGGAACTGTGCGCCCAACTGGGTTTTGAGTTTCACCCGGTCTGGGCGTACCTGCTTTCTCTGGATGACGTACTGGCCCACCTGGAAGGTGGCGAACTTAGCATGCAAGCGGCTGAGGCGGCCGGGCTCTTGGCCATGAGCCTGGAGGATGGCATGGCTTTGGCCCGGCGCGAAGCGGACCAGGGGTGCCTTGTGGAGCGCTGCATCAACATCAACTGGAACCTGTCAGTCAGCAATTGCATGATGTTCTTTTATCCCCAGGACAACCTGGCCGCAGCCAACTTCCTTGAGACTCCCTTGGCCCAAATTCAAACGGCGCGGAGGAAATCGGCTCTCTGCCGCCGCTGCCGCGCCCAAGGCTTGCATCGCTATTGCAGTGTTTACAACACCAGTTCGGTTCAGATGGCTAAAGGGGCGGCATGATCAATATCCTGCATATAACCCCCCATCTGGGCGGCGGCGTGGGCAGGGTGCTTCTCAACTATCTTGTCCATGCCAAGGACAATGGGGATGGGACCCACCGCCTGGCTTGCCTGGAGTATGCCAATCCTCTGGCAGAGAAGCGGGCCGCCCGCCACGGCATAGAACTTCACCAGGAGGTCTGGCAAAATCTTCCAGCCCTGCGCCGCAAGATCAGCCAGGCCGATATAGTGCTGATTCACTGGTGGAACCATCCTCTTCTATATGCCTTATTGCAAGGTATCGCGCTTCCGCCGGCCAGGATTATCCTCTGGTCCCATGTTTCAGGCCAGGCGGCGCCCCAGTGCTTTACCCAGGATTTGTTGGGTTATCCCGATTTGTTCGTGATGGCCTCGCCCTACAGCTATCAGACTCCTGAAGTGCAGGCCTTTGGCTCGGCTGACCATGGAGAGCGCCTAGGCTTGGTTTTCAGCTGCGCGGGCATTGATCATATAGCCTCGGCCCGGCCCAGAGCCCACAAGGGTTTCAACATCGGCTATCTGGGTACGGTGGATTATTGCAAAATGCACCGGGAATATCTGGCCATGAGCGTTGCGGCCAGTATACCGGAGGCCAGCTTTATAGTCTGCGGCGGGCCCGGGTGGAAGACCATCGAGGCAGAGGCGGCTCAGCGGGGATGGGCGGAGCGCTTTGACTTCCGGGGCCAGATAACTGACGTGGCCGGGGCCTTATCCAGCTTTGATGTCTTCGGCTATCCCTTGTCCCCGGAGCATTACGGCACCGGTGAGCAAACCCTGATCGAGGCCATGGCCGTGGGCGTGCCTCCGGTGGTGCTAGCCAACGGGGCGGAGCGGTATGTGGTGGACGATGGACGCACCGGCTTGGTGGCCGGGGATCCGCAACACTACACCCGCTGTCTGGAGATGCTGTATCAGAAGCCGGAGTTACGTTTGGCCCTGGCTGACCAGGCGCGGAAAAACGCGCGGCGGAAATACACGATCGAAGCCACGGCCAAGGCCTGGGATGAAATGTTTACCAGGGTGATGCAAAAAGAAAAGCGCGCCCACCAGTGGCCTGGTCTGCAAAATGCCCAAGCCCGGAGTGCGGCCCAGATATTTGTGGCCTCTCTGGGGAGCCGCGGCCGGGATTACGCCGGCAGCATGCAGGCATCCACCCTGGCGGAAGCCCGCTCTTGGGAGGAGCGCATACGGAGTTATCACCAGCTTCATAAAGCCAAAACCAGGGGCAGCGTTTTCCACTATCAGAGTTTTTTCCCCAATGATCCCCATTTGAATCTGTGGTGCGGTCTCCTGGCCCCAGAGGACGAGGCCCAAGAATATTTCCGCCGTGCCGGCTTGGGGCTGGGAACACAGCGGGTGGCTTCATATATGAATCCTGACTCCCCGGCTGATTCAGGCTGCGAGAGTAAAACAACCAGCAGGAGTGCAGCCTGATGCAAACGCTATTGGTTTCCTCCTTCACGATGGACTTTGTGACCCGGGTGGACCACTCGCCGCCCCTGGCTTTACTGACTTTGGCGGCCATCCTCCGCCAAGAAGGCTGCGGCGTCTCCATCCTGGATTTGGACGTGCTGGAACTGCCCGAAGCCCAAGAACGTAAAGATTTTTTTATTTGCGCTGTGTTGCAGGAAATCGAGCGGCAATCACCCGGAATGTTGGGTTTCAACTGCCTTCTTTCCGGACATTTCCCCTTTATCCGCCGTGCAGCTCAGGCGGCGAAAAAAGCGCATCCGAGACTGCCCATTGTCATCGGCGGCATTCATCCCACCCTTTTTGCCCAGGATATTTTACAGAACTGCCCCGAGATCGATGTGGTTGTGGTGGGAGAAGGTGAATACCAGGCTGTGGAGCTTGCCAAGGCTTTTGAAAAAGGCCGAGACCTTGCCTCTATAGGCGGCATCGCCTATCGGGATCACTCCGGCCAGGTGCGCCAAAACCAACGCCGCGGCTATATCAAGGACCT
>CAZDRW010000567.1:702-2709 GCA_964507555.1 uncultured Desulfarculaceae bacterium | reverse complement strand
AGCCGTCCCGGGTGTAGTCACCGCCCACGGTCACGTTCTTGCCGGCGTGCTGGCCCACGGCATTAGCGAGATCAATCATGTTCTGGCCGCTGAGCCAGATCCCAGCCACGCCCGCCGCAATGCTGAGAACGGTTGTCCCCAGGTTGTAGGCCGGATCAACGTGCTGAGCCACCTTGTAGGCCTTGCCATCCCCCTCACAGGTAGGCGCGTAGACCTCCAGGGCCTTGAGGCCGGTAAAAGAAATATCTTGGCCCTCTTTGGCCTCGATGCGCAGGAGCGGCTTTTTCTGAGCCTCGGTCAGAGCCTTTGACTGCTGGGCCTTGACCTGGGCATCGTAATAGGCCAGGACCTCCTCTTTGCTTGCGCAGCCCGCGCCGGCCAGCGCCAGGACCACAAGCAGGACTATGGCTACTCGTTTCACTGTTCACCTCCTGCATCGGCCTTCACGGCGTCAGCGGCCTTCACGGCAGCCCGGCCCTTGGTGTAGGCAAAGGCCGATATCAGCATGGCGATGATGCCGCTGCCTTGGGTCACCGCTTTGGTCAGCGTGTCGGCCTGGTCCGGCGTAACCACTCCCAGGGCCAGGATCACGCCGATCACCTGCACCAACACCGTTACCCAAAACTCTGTCGTCTTTACTCCGGGCTTGTTCATTTTCACTTCTCCTTATTTTGGTCGGCCCAATCCCGGGCCAGTTCCTCGCAAAGCCGGACGCAGCGCCCGGCCCATCCTCTGATGTAGGGTGCATACTTGGGTGAAGCCGCCAGCCTGTAGTGAAGATCCAGGCGGCCGATGGCCACCAGCATGGCCAAGAGCTTGGCTTGCTCTGGATCGCCTGAAAGGCTCTGTACGGCTCCCCTTGTGATAGGCCCCAGGTCACCATCCACCTTTAGCCGGTCGCGCCCTGATAGCCGGTTTAGGGCACGCTGTAGGCATTTAACCGCCGGCCTGGGCCCTAGGTTCACCGCCGCCTCCAGCATGGCCAGGGCCACCGGGTGGGGCAGATCGCCCAGGCCCAGGCGGTCCCAGTAGTCGCGGCGATAGATGCGCTTGGCGTCCTCGATGGTGAGCGTGGAAAGGTCCTGCTCGGGGTAAGCGCGCTGCGAGATCCCGTAGCGGGTGGCGCCGCCGGTGTCGGTGGTCCAGCCGCCCTCCTGGCACAGCAGGAAGGCCGTGGCGCGCTCGAAACTGGCTGGGCTAGCCATGGCCGGCCCCTTTGCCAGCAAGCTGGCCCTCGATCTTTGAAACCCGCTCGACCAGTGCGGTGGTGCGGCCGTGCAGGTTGTCGTCCTCGCCTTCCAGGCCGGTTTTGCAGGCGGAGCACCGTTGCATGAATTCATCAAAACGGGTTTCCAGGGCCTTGATTCGCTGATGTGCTACACCGGCCTGGTAGAAGATCGCCCCGATGGACACTACGTAGCTGCCTATTTGAAAAAGCTCCAAGCCGGTCATGCCCTCCTCCTGTCAGCTAAGCGCCCGCACCACCTTGAAGCTCACCGGCTGGGCCAGCTTAAGCTTGTAGGGGCCGATCATCTGCAAGCGGTCCTCGGCCAGCTCCACCTCGCAAGGCGCGATGGTGGTGGTGTAGGCCACATCGATCTCGCCGGCGATCATTTGCACCAGGGGCGTGTCCGCCAGGGCCTTGGTGTCCACGTTGACCAGTTCCAAGGCCCACATAGCGGTTATGTCCTGGCCTCCTAGCTGGGTTACGGCGTTGCTTGTGGCCAGTTCCGGGCCGTCGCGCAGCTCGGCATGCACGGTGAGCGCGTCCGCGCCGTCGTTCTTGAGATCGAGCGTGCCCGAGGGTGAAAGGGTGCCGCCGGTCAAGGTGACATGGACCCAAAGGGCGGATGGCGCGGCGGCTTGTTGAACGCCGATAACATCGCCATTGCCGTCAAAGGTGGCTTGACGTTGCGCCGCAGGCAGAGCAAACAAGATCTCGGCTTCGCTGCCTTCGGCCCGATAGGCCGTGAGCATATCGGTGGTGACGGTTTCGCCCGTTTCCCG
>CAZDRW010000567.1:273-692 GCA_964507555.1 uncultured Desulfarculaceae bacterium | reverse complement strand
AGCGGCCGATAATGCAAACAGGGCCTTGGCTTCGTCGCCTTCCTTCCGGCAAGCGGTGAGCATGTCGGCGGTGACTGTCTGGCCGGTTTGCTGGCTGAGATCGGCGGCCACGTTTTCCAGGAGGCGGGGTATCCGGGCGGCAGGAAAACCGTCGTCGTAAGAAAACCCGCCCGCATACTCCTGGGTGGCTTTGCTAAACACAAAAACCGCGTCCATGATTACCTCTTTTCATAGGTTAAATAGCGGAGATAAGCATCCTGGTTTGAGTCGGCTGCAATGCACTTGCAGGAGATGGTATCAACGGCGGATAGATGCGGCTCGATGTCTGCGAAACCGCTATCGCCCATAGGAATGTCGGCCGCCATTGGCAATGCCAGACCGGCCAATTCATATTTTTTAACAGGGTTCGCAAGGGTTAT
>CAZDRW010000567.1:0-263 GCA_964507555.1 uncultured Desulfarculaceae bacterium | reverse complement strand
GCCCACCCCTGTCAGATGCGCCCTACCGCGTTCCACCACCCGGATGTCGTCACGTTCTTCAACCTCCCATGCGATGAAAGTGTCAGTATTGATCGATACGTAGGCCTGGAGGTTGAGCTGGTCAGTGATCGCATCATCCTGGAGATAGGCTTCTACATGCCCCAGGGCCTGGCCCCATGCTGTATTCGGAGGATATCCGCGCCCACGGCTGTGCAGTTTCTCAATGGCCCGGCTACTGTCTACCGGCTCTGCCAGGGTGATGG
>CAZDRW010000566.1:0-2728 GCA_964507555.1 uncultured Desulfarculaceae bacterium | reverse complement strand
ACGCGCCCTGAATCTCCCCCTCCGAGAGGTGGAGCGCTTCGGCCATGGCTTTGGCGAGCTGCGCGACGCGTTCCTGATGACCGGCTGTATAGGGATCCCTCGACTCGACGGCCGAGGCCATGGCTCCACCACCCATAAGCCAGCCATGGAGAAATACATCCTGGCCTTGGGAGCGTGCTCGGCGGATGCGGGCTGCCACGGCCTGGGTGGGTGAGGGCAGTACAGCTTTAACCGCGTTTTCCAATGGCTGCTCGTTATGCCATAAAAGGAAATCTTGGGTGCCTCCACCTACATCCAATGCTGCCAAGGAATCCACAGCAACCTCCAACAAGTTTTTTGTCCTCAATTGTCCACATTTATACTGTTATTCAGGAGCGCACGCTAGGCAGTGCCTTTGGTAAATGTTTTTTCCGTATCTCGCAACTAGGAATTGTGGCCGGCGCCCCAAGTTTGCTATATTTAATTAACGCCCCATAATTGCGGTAAAAAGATATTGAGGGCGGTTGGTTGACGGGGAGGGAACGATCCCATATAATCCTACAATTTTACGGGGGAAGGCTGCGCTTTGACCTCGGCGGCTTCTTTATGCTCTTGCTTGTAGCGATTGTGAACTGATGTTCGATAACCTAAGCGACCGGCTGGCTAGCACTTTCAAACGCCTTAAAGGGCACGGCAAGCTATCTGACAAGAACATTGCCGACGCTCTGCGGGAAGTGCGTCTTGCGCTTCTGGAAGCGGATGTCCATTACAAGGTCGCCAAGGATTTCATCGCCCGCATCAAAGAGCGCGCGGTGGGCCAGGAGGTGATGCAGAGCCTCACTCCGGCCCAGCAGGTCGTCAAGATCGTCAACCAGGAGCTGGCCGAGTTGATGGGCGGCAAGGCCGAGCCCCTAAACCTGGTGGGACGGCCTCCGCTAATTTATATGATGGTGGGCCTGCAGGGCTCCGGTAAGACCACCACCAGCGCCAAGCTCGCCTTGGAGCTCAAGAAGCGCGGAAGAAGGCCTTACCTGGTCCCGGCCGATTTACAGCGCCCGGCCGCGGTGGAGCAGTTGAAGCGCCTGGGCCAGCAGATAGAGGTGCCGGTGTGGGACTCTGACCCCAAGTCCAGCCCGGTGGACGTATGCGTGGCCTCCTTGGCCGGGGCCTCCAGCGAAAACGCCGACGTCATCATATTAGATACCGCCGGTCGTCTGCACGTGGACGAGGCGCTTATGGCCGAACTGCAGACCATCAAGCACAAGATGAAACCGGCCGAAGTGCTTCTGGTGGCCGACGCCATGACCGGCCAAGACGCGGTGAACGTGGCAGCGTCCTTCAACGAACGCTTGGCCTTAAGCGGCGTGGTGCTGACCAAGGTAGAAGGCGACGCCCGCGGCGGCGCGGCGCTTTCCATCAAAGCGGTGGTGGATATCCCCATCAAGCTGGTGGGCGTGGGCGAAAAGCTGGACGCCCTGGAGACCTTCCATCCCGACCGCCTGGCCGGCCGCATCCTGGGCATGGGCGACGTCTTGAGCCTGGTGGAAAAGGCCGAGGCGACCTATGATGAAAAGAAGGCCAAGGAACTGGCCAGGAAAATGGCCAAGCAAGCCTTCACCCTGGATGATTTTAGGGATCAGCTCCAGCAGCTGAAGAAGATGGGCTCCCTGGAATCGCTCCTTTCCATGCTGCCCGGGGTGGGAGGCAAGCTCAAGGGGCTGAAGAACATGACCCCTGACGATAAGGAGCTGAAGCACACCGAGGCCATAATTAATTCCATGACCCCTGGCGAGCGGAACAATTATAAGATAATAAACGCTTCACGTAAAAAGCGTATTGCCGGTGGCAGTGGAACCACGGTGACCGAGGTTAACCGCCTGCTCAAGAATTTTGCGCAGGCCCAGAAAATGATGAAGAGCATGAGCCGTATGGGAGGCAAGAAAGGTCTGAACCGCCTAATGCCCCCCATGCAGTAACTGGTAATCGGAAATTAACAGCGAGAACGAGAGAAAATGTCAGTCAAGATTCGTCTAACACGCATTGGGGCCAAGAAAAAGCCCTTTTACCGCATCGTAGCAGCGGATTCTCAATCCCCCCGCGATGGGAAATTTCTGGAGATCCTGGGTACCTATGATCCCCATCAGGATCCGGCCGAGGTGAAGGTCCAGCCCGAGCTTCTTAAGAAGTGGCTGGACGACGGCGCTCAGTGCACCGACACCGTGGCCACCCTTTTGAAGGATCGTGGTCTGCTGCCCGGCAGCGCCGCTAAGGCGGCTGTGGCTAGCTAGCAAGCGCCCCGGATCTCCGGAGTTCGTGCCACCGATCCTATTCACTCTGGTGGAGGTGCCGAATGAAGGAATTGATCAAGTACATAGCTCAGGCGCTGGTGGACAAACCCGAAGATGTCCAGGTCAATGAGATCGAGGGAGAGCAAACCTCCGTTATCGAACTCAAGGTGGCCAAGGAGGACCTAGGGAAGGTGATTGGCAAACAGGGCCGCACGGCCCGTGCCATGCGCACCATTCTGAGCGCCGCCTCCACCAAGATCCGCAAGCGGTCGGTCTTGGAGATTATCGAGTAGCCATGAACCGGCCAGAGCTCGTCCTCATGGGCCGGGCGGCCGGGGCCTTCGGGGTGGCGGGCGAGCTAAAGGTTTATTCCTACGCGGAAGATCCCCAGGTGTTTCTGCGGGCTGGGACCTTATATATTGGCCCCAACCCGGAAGCAGCGCGCGCCTTCACCGTACAAA
>CAZDRW010000565.1:0-2737 GCA_964507555.1 uncultured Desulfarculaceae bacterium | reverse complement strand
TCAAGGTCCCGCCTCTCACGCCGAAGACACGGGTTCGAGTCCCGTTGGGACTGCCAAATTATAACAGGAGGTTAGCCTTTATGGCCGACCTCCTGTTTTTCGTGTTGAGACGTTTTTAAAGACATTTAACACCAGAGGCAGGGCGCTCGGCCCTTGGCCGCCTATGATGAACTCAAAGTCATTATCTATATGATTGATGCACAAAAACACTTATTGAGACCTTTCCTTGGGTCTTAACCAAGTTGGGTAACAGCTTGCGCTGGAAGCGTTGGAGAGCTCAGAATTAGGGGAAACATGAAGGTCATTACATGGTCTGGAGCTAGCGGTGCGATTTTTAATTCAGCTAAACCAAAAGTTGCACCTGCCCCTACAAGCAACTGCGCTTCTGTTGCTTGTTTTCATCAACAGCCTATCGTTTGCCGCCGAACTCACCACCGCGGAACGTGAATATCTAGATAGCAAGGGCACTGTTGTATTCATAAGCCAGACTCAGTACCCGCCCTTCGAGTTCCGCAGCGAGGACGGCAACCGCGCCGGCATGTGCATTGAATTGGCTCGCTGGATAGCCACCCGGTTCGGTTTCAAGACCAAATTTATTGATACAAGCTTCAAGGAGGCGCAGGAAGCAGTAATATGCGGCGATGCTGACGTGATCACCAGCCTGTTCTTCAGCAAAAAACGCGAGATGTTCTTCGATTTCACACAGGTTATGTTCCAGGTGCCCGCATCTATATTCGTGGCGGCTGACCGGCCGGATATAAGGAGCCTACAGGACCTCGAAGGCAAGACCATAGCCATGCAGGCCGGTGATTATGCACAGGAGTTTCTTCAGACCAAAGGCATCAAATTCAGGGTAGTCTGGACCAAGAATTTCAATGAAGCTACCGACCTTGTCATCGCGGGCAAAGCCGACGCCATAATCGGCGACGAGCAGATCGTCCTCTACCACATCTATTCAAATCGCCTTACCAAACGCATCAAAAAAGTCGGTGATCCTTTGTACGTTGGTCAAAACTGCATGGGCCTTAGAGAAGGCAATAAAATACTGCGGGGAATCCTGGATAAGGGAATCACCATGGCAAAAGAAACCGGGACCCTGGACCGCATTTACGCGACTTGGCTTGGGGTTCCCTATAAAGCGGGCGAGCCATGGCTTCACAGAAATATGAATTACCTACTTTATGGCGCCGGGGCGCTGGTGCTATTCGCTTTTCTGATCTGGGTGTGGAACCTGCATCTGCGCCGCTTGGTTGCAAAGCACACGGAAGCCCTCACCAGATCGGAAAAAACCTTGCGGGCCATTCTTGAATCCGCTCCCATTGCCATAAATGTGATCGGAGACCGTGTGCTGGCGATCAGCAACCCCGCCATGGCGGATATGTTGGGGTATTCCCTAGAAGAGCTTAAGGGCCTGCCGACCGCCCGGCTATACCCCAGTAAGTCAGAGTATGAACGGGTTGGCAGAGAGTTTAATGAAAACTTGCAGCTGGGAGAAAATAAGGTCTGCCAGGTAGAAACCACCTGGGTCGGAAAGAACGGAAGAGAGGTCGATGTCTGGTTGCAGATATTTCCCATTGAGGTAAGCGGCGGCAGTGGCAGAACTGTTGTAGGTGTGGCGGTTGATATAACCGAGCGCAAACGGTCTGAAATAGCCTTACAAAACAGCGAGGAACGGTTCCGTCTTCTCACTGAGGAGTCGCCCCTAGGAATCTCCATGGTTGACTCCGATGGGAAATATGTCTATTTGAACCAGAAGTTCACTGAGATATTCGGCTATACGCTTTCGGACATCCCTGAAGGCGGCACCTGGTTTAAAAAGGCCTTCCCGGATGAAGGTTACCGTGCAGCAGCCTTATCGGCTTGGGTTCAAGACCTCAAGGAATCGGTTGCGGGTGAAGCCAGGCCCAGGGTTTTCACGGTGACTTGCAAGGATGGCTCCAACAAGATAGTCGATTTTAGGCCGGTGACAACCAGCACGGGACAGCAATTCATCATCTATCAGGACATCACCGAGCGTATGCGGATGGAGGAGGCTCTTTCCGAGTCCGAGCAGAGATACCGCCAGGTTTTCGAACGATCTCCGGTTCCACTTTTCATGCAGGATTTCTCAAAGGCGAAAAAGAGAATGGAGGAATTGGAGGCATTGGGTGTTGGCGATCTGCGCAGGCACCTGATGAACAACCAGGATGAACTTCAGGGGATACTTGGCAAAGCAAAGCTGATTTTCGCTAATCAAGCCACTGTGGAACTCTATGAAGCCGGGTCCCAGGAAGAAATGCTGGCGACCGTAGCTGATTTTTCTCCGCCAGAAACAAGCCGGCATTTTATCGATCAACTTATAGATTTCTACAATGGCAAGGAAAGCTATGAAGGCTTCGGTCAGAACAAGACAATCAAAGGAAACATCATCGATATCTTTGTAAAAAAGGCAGTGCTCCCTGGCTATGAAAAGGACCTATCCAGAGTATTGACCACTGTCATGGATCTTACCGAGATCAAAAAGGCCCAACAAGAAAAGGAAAGGCTTGAATCGCAACTGCGCCAGGCGCAAAAAATGGAGGCCGTCGGCACTTTGGCCGGAGGCATCGCTCATGACTTCAACAACATTCTTAGCATAATCATGGGCTATGCTGAGTTGGCCCAGCTTGAAAAAAATGGACAGGACGGCGACCAAAAACTTGTGCATATAGTCCATGCGGCCGAGCGGGCGCGCAAGCAAGATAAACAGCAATTGACC
>CAZDRW010000564.1:0-2763 GCA_964507555.1 uncultured Desulfarculaceae bacterium | reverse complement strand
TCCAAATCCCAGCCCAAGGCCAAAGCCAGCTCCAAAGCGGCGCGGCTGTAGAATATGAAGCGCTCGGCGTTGTCTTCGTAGTCCCCGAAGGAATTGCCGTACAGGCCTTCGCGGTCGAAGAGATGCTCATGGCTGATGAAATAAACCGTCACTTCCGGGCTTAATCTGTGCCTGAACACCGCGGCTTGGTGGCGGCGCCAGCTCACCGGCACATCCAAGGTGACGTCCATAAGTTCCAGAGTAGCCTCCAATTCGGCCGGCATCATGCACTTGGGGGCCACGATCTCCACCCGGTGCCCGCAGGCGCCGAGGGCAAGTGGAAGATCATGAGCCACTTCCGCCAAGCCGCCGACTCGTATGAAGGGGCAAATCTCCGGCGATAGAAACATTATGTGCATTGCCCGCATCCCTTTCCTATGGCACGGGAGCCAGGTCACATGGTTGATATCTGATGATATCACGCTGGCGGGGTTTGGTACAAAGCATCTAGAATATATGCCCGAGGCCCATTTATGATAAGTTATCACGCCGCCTCATTACAGTCGTTGACAGTGCCCTGTCCGGGCTTTAGGCTGATAAAAAAAGAGATCAACATTCGCACCCAAAGCCGGGACGCCTGATGCTCAATTGGTCCTTCCTAAAAACCGCCGCGGTTTTGGTGGCGCTCACGGTGCTGCCGCTAGTGGTTGTGAGCTTCCTGGAGACCTGGTTCGCGCCGCCCTGGACTTCCTTTACCCACTGGTCCTCGGGGATAGCGGTTTTTATCTTCACGGTGTTCTTCGCGCTTCTGGCAGCCTGGCTCTGGCACCGCCGCCTCAACCGCCAGGTCGACAAGCTGATAGAGCATTGCCACGCCCTGGCCCTGGGCGAGCAGGACGGCCTGGACCAGTGGCCCGATGCCCTGACTGACTTGGGCCGGCTGGGCGTGGCTATTCAGGTGCTGCGCGAAGCCTTGGTGGATTACTTAAGCCTTTACCGCCGCTTCTTCGAGGCGGCGCCGGACATGTTCCTTTCCTTGAGCCCGGCCGGCGGCCGCATCCTGGACGCCAACCAGGTCTTTTGCCAGACAGTGGGCCTTCTGCGCTCGGAGGTGCTGGGCCAAGCGGTGGAAGATTTCGTGGTCTTGGACCAAGGCTGGGACACGGCCGTCAGCGGTCAGGGCGGCCTGCAAAAAGGGACAGTGAGCACCAGCCAGGGCGTGTTGCAGGTGGAGGCCAGCATTTCCCTGGAGCGCGGGCCCGAGGGGCAGCCCTGGGTGCTGGGCGCCATATTGCGCGACGTGACCCAACGCGAAACCTTGCACCGGGAGCTGTTGTCAAAGTCTACGGCCCTGGAAAAGGCCTTGGAGGAGAGAAAAGACGTGGAAGAGCTCAAGGACCAGTTCCTGACCACCCTGAGCCACGAGCTGAAGACTCCTTTGGTCTCGCTCAAGGGCTTTTTGCAGCTGATCATCTCCGGACGCATGAAGCCCGGAGATCAGGAAAACTACTTGCAGACCTGCTGGCGCAACCTCTCCAAGCTCGAGACCCAGATCAACAACCTTCTGGATCTGGCCCGCTTGGCCCACGCCAAGGATCAATATGACATGACCGCGGTCGAGCTGAGCCTTTTGGTGCGCACCGAAGCGGACAACCTGCGGGCCTTGGCCAGCGAGCAAAACGTCAGCTTGGATCTGGCCCAAGTGGCGCCCTCGCCGGTAATTATAAAGGGAAACTCCGAGAAACTAATCCAGCTAGTAGACAACCTGCTATTAAATGCGGTCAAATATAACAAGGAAGGAGGCCAGGTTGAGGTGAGCCTCCAAAGAAGCGGCGCTCAAGTGGAGCTCAAGGTCACCGACTCAGGCCATGGGATCGCAAGAGAGCATATGGCTCAGATCTTCAACAAGTTCTATCGCGCCGACATGTCCGGTACCGGGCGCCTGGAAGGCTTGGGCATCGGTCTCAGTCTGGTGCAGGAAATAGTGCAATTGCATAAAGGCGACATCAGCGTGGAAAGCGAGCCCGGGGTGGGCACCTGCTTCACGGTGCTTTTGGAGGCTAGCCATTGAACCCAGCCCGCCCCTTGGTGCTTCTGGTCGAAGATGACGCGGACACCGCGGCATTGTACAAGGCCATGCTCAGCGCCGAAGAATGGGAGGTGGTGTGCTGCCAAAACGCCCAGGCTGCCCGCCACTGGTGGTTTCACTCGGATAAGTCACCGCAACTATTGATTTTGGATGTGCGGCTGCCCGATTCCAACGGGGTGGACTTGTGCCAGGAACTAATCGGCGCCTTTAAAAATGGCTCTGGCCCGGCGGTGCTCATGCTTTCGGCTCACGGCGACCCCCGCATGCCCAAGCTTTGCCGCAAGGCGGGCGCGCGGGCCTTTTTGGATAAGCTTAGGGACTTGGACCGCCTGGTGGATACAGCCAAGCAGCTTATACAGGAACAGGCCTCTCTCGTTGGTAGTCAGACCTAACACCTTTTATTACCCAAATGCCCTAATCAGTATTTTATTACCGATTTACATCGGGTATAATTGCCCTTAAATCGCCCCTTCAGTTGCCTCCCCCCCAAAATTAAAAGGCATCAAGTCAAAAAACCGGCACGGCGCCCGAAAATGCTGTCGCCATATGAATAGCATTCATACCGAAATGGTAAGCTGGTCAATGGCCTGATATATCAGGTTTTTTAATATCGCGGCATCTGGTAGGGGAATTTCGGGAAAAAAGTAATTGCGCCTCGGCTTTGTCACCCTCCCTGCCTGCCCCTGTTGGGAGAG
>CAZDRW010000563.1:0-2763 GCA_964507555.1 uncultured Desulfarculaceae bacterium | reverse complement strand
TCTTGGCCATATTGGCAAAGTCGGCCCGGGTGACGTCGCGGCCGCCAAGGCCGATGACGAAATTGGAGACGAAAATGCTCTGGCCTTTGTCGTACAGAAGCGATTTCAACTCGGTGGCCACCGGGCCCGAGACAGCTCCGGGCTGCAGGGCGCGGTCCATCACCACCAGGCTCTTGGCGCCCTTTATGGCAGCCATGAAATCGTCGGCCGGGAAGGGCCTCCACATGCGAATGCGAACCTGGCCCACCTTGAGGCCCTGGGCGCGCATCTCGTCCACCGCGGTCATGCAGGTCTCGCCCAAAGAACCCATGGTCACAAACAGCACGTCCGCGCCTTCGGTCTTGTAGGACTCGATGGGTTTATACTGACGGCCGAACTGCTTGGCGAAGCCGTCCCAGTGCTCTCGAATCACCGAGTAGGATTTCTCCAGGGCGTCCAGGCAGGCCTTTTTGGCCTCGGTGTAGACCTCGGGCATGCCCACCATTCCCATGCTGATGGGATGGGCGATGTCCAGTTTCTGCTGGGGCTCGAAGGAGGGCAGATAGGCGTCCACCTCCGATTGGTCGGGCATCTCAATGGGCTCGATCACGTGGGTCAGCACGAAGCCGTCCAGGTTCACGGCCACCGGCAGGAGGACCCGCTTGTCCTCGGCGATCTTGAAGGCGGCGAGGGTCAGGTCCAGCACCTCCTGGCCGTTTTCGGCGAAGTACTGAATCCAGCCGATGTCGCGCTCGGCCATGATGTCGCTGTGGTCGTTCCAGATGCTGATGGGACCGGACAGCGAGCGGTTGGCCACCGCCATGACGATGGGAAGCCTGAGGGCGCTGGCGATAAACAGAATCTCGTGCATCAGCGCCAGGCCCTGGCTGGCGGTGGAAGTGAAGGTGCGCGCGCCAGCGGCCGAGGAGCCCACACAAGCGCTCATGGCCGTGTGTTCGCTCTCGACGGGCACGAATTCCGCGTCCAAATCCCCATCGGCCACCAGCTCCGACAGATGCTCCACAATGTGGGTCTGGGGAGTGATGGGATAGGCGGCTATAACGTCTACGTTAGCCAGTTTCGCGGCCTCGGAGCAGGCCAGCGAAACCTCAAGACCCACACGCTGGCCCATATTTATCCTCCTCTTTTTCTTCCTGCCAGGAAATTGCGTCTTTGGGGCACTCCACGATGCAGATGCCGCAGCCTTTGCAGTAGAAGCTGTCCCAGTTGTAAAAACCTTCTGCTTTGGGATCGGCGCTGTAACACATATCCGGGCAAAGGATATAGCACCTGCCGCACTTGATGCAGGCCTCCCGGTCGGTGACCGGGCGGCGGCGGCTGCGCCAATCGCCGGTGTTGAATCTCTTGGAACTGCCAGGCTCGGTCATGGCGCAGCCCAGGGCCAGGCTCTTCCAAGATTGCATGCCACTGTCGGCCATGATCTACTCCTCGATCTGGGTCTCTTTAAAGGCCCTTTCCAGGGATTTCAAGTTTTTGGCGGCAATTTTGCCGAACCGCGCGTCCAGGGGGGCTTTGAGGGAATTCAACTCCACCACGGCGGCGGCCTTTAACAGCGCGCCCAGCATGGTGGTGTTGGTGATGGGCACGCCCATCTCCTCTTCCGCGATTTTGGTGGCGTCCACCACCGCGGTGCGTCCCTTGAAGCCGCACTCGCCGCGGACGTCAGCGACGGGTTTGGAACTGTTGGCAACCAAAGTGCCGCCGGGCTTCAGGCCGTCCTTGACATTGCCGCTGGAAAGCAGGGCGGTGTCCAGCACCACCACAATGTCAGGTTCATAAATTTTTTCACGCAGCCGGATGGGTTCATCCGAGATGCGCAAAAAGGCCTGTAGAGGTGCGCCGCGGCGCTCCGGTCCAAAAGAGGGGAAGGCTTGGGCGTATTTACCCTCCGCGATGGCGGCTTGCGCCATAAGTTCGCAGGAGGTCACCGCGCCTTGGCCCCCTCGGCCATGGAAGCGAACCTCGATCATGGTTACTCCTCGCCTGTTGATTAATAATTAGCTGCTCTTAACGAGCCTAGTATTCTATGGACTGGTCAGGTCTCTGTCAACCCTGGCTGAATGCCATTCATTTTAGGCAGGCCCTTTGATCTTCTCGCCTCGATGTTTTGTGCAATTCAACAAGTTAGCCGGGATGCCCACCCGGCTCCAGCCATGAATCAACCCAAGACTAGGTCCATTTAATTTTATGTAGCACACAAAGGTGGGCCATGTCTCGCAAGTAACGACCGTGTTTCGATAAAATAGAAAAGGTAGGGTTTGGGGAAGGGGATTGCCGTTTGGCAACGCCCAAATGATTTGGGCAAAAAAAAGCGCCCGGTGGCCGTAAAACCGCCGGGCGCTTGGGGATCAATATCAGCTTGGACTAGCGCCGGTCGCCCAAGAAACGCAGCAGGAACAGGAACAGGTTGATGAAGTCCAGGTAGAGCTGCAAAGCGCCGAAGATGGCCATCTTGCTGATGGTCACCTCGTTGGCCGCCTCCAGCACCATGGCCCTGAGCTTCTGGGTGTCGTAGGCGGTGAGCCCGATGAAGAGCCCCACTCCGATGATGGAGATGACCCAGTCCATCATAGTCGAGCCCAGGAAGATATTCACCAGCGAGGCCAGGATGATGCCGATAAGGCCCATGAACAGGAAAGAGCCCCAGCCTGACAGGTCCTTCTTGGTGGTGGCGGCCCAGATGCTGGTGATGCCAAAGGTGCCGGCGGTGACCAGGAAGGTCTTGAACACGCTGGCATTGGTGTAGAGCATCAGCACCGGGGC
>CAZDRW010000562.1:0-2775 GCA_964507555.1 uncultured Desulfarculaceae bacterium | reverse complement strand
CAAGGACCATGCAGGCCCTTTCCCTTAAGTCATGGTCCATGCTCCTGAGCATGGTCGGGTTGGCGCCCTTTAAAAGGGCGCTCAATAGGTGTTGCAGCAAAGGGCCTTCGGCTTGCCGCATGGCGTCCAACACGGGAGGCAGGACCCTTGGGTCGCTGAAGCGCCCCAGGGCTTCGGCGATAGCCAGGCACAGGACCTCGGAGCCTTTTTGCAAGCAGTCGATCAAGGGTTTGACCGCCGAGGGGTCGCCGATTAAGGCCAATGCCTCGATGGCCGCGAAGGCCACCCATTCTTCATCGCCTAAGAGCTCGATCAGGCCGGGCAGGGCGGCGGATGCGCCTCGCAGGCCTAGGCTGGTGGCCGCATTGGCCCGCACGTTGGGGTCCGGGTCCGCCAGGGCGTTGATTAGGGCCCGCGCCACGCCGGGAGCCTCGATATGAGCCAGGATGTCTGCTGCGAAAATCCGAAGATCGCGGTCGTTATCGTTGAGCAGGTCTAAAAGAAGATCCGGGGCGTCCTCTCCGATGCGCCTTAACAGGCTCATGGCGGCATTGCGCAAGGCGATCTGTTCAACCGCAAGCAGGGGGGCCAGTCTGGCGGCGACCTCGCGGCCCCTGAGGTTCAATAGGGCCTGGGAGGAGGCTTCGCATACCGCCGGGTCCTCGTCAGTCAAACGATCCACCAAGGCAGGTATCGCCCGCCGGTCGCCCAAGTCCCCCAAAGCCTGAGCTGCGCGCAGGCGCAAATCCGGAGCTGGGGCCTGCAGCATGGATAATGTTTGGCTAAACCTGTTTGAGCTCATGGCGGATAAGCTGGGGCATTTGGATCAATTGTTTGCTTGGGGCAGGCGCAGTTCAAAAGCGCCGGGCGGGTTCTCAAGCCAATGCACCTCGCCATCCCAGCGTTTGGCCGCGGCCCGCGCCATGAACAAACCCAGGCCGTCGCTGCCTGGCTTCTGGTGGCCCACGAAAGGCTCGAACATGTGCGGCGCTATCTCAGGCGAGGGGCCCGGGCCGTCATCAACGACCCTTAGCACGGCCATGTTGTCAGCCAAGCATGACGTCACCGTCAGGCTGTTATGATGAGATTCCTGAAGCGACTCCACCGCGTTGGCAATAAGGAGGTTCATGACCAGAGCTATGTCCGCGTAGGCGGCCAAGGCTTTGGGGCCGGGCTGGGCCAATTCTGAGGTTAGCTGAGCATCGTGCTTGAAAAACATGTCTGCCTGCCAAAAGGCCAGTTGCTCCTGGGCCAAGGTGGAAAGGTTGAGGGGCTCGGTCTCCAGCCGATGTATCTGCTGGCTCAAATTGGCGAGCATGTTGAGTTCCTCGCTGAGGCGCATCACGCCCTGCTGGAGGCCCGTCATTTTTTGGTCCAGGTTTTGGCTTTCCCCGCGCTGGGCCTGCATTTCCATAAGGTCCAAGGGCAGACGCACGGTTTGCAGGGCGCCGGACAGATTGTGCACCATTCCCCTGAGCAGCCTTCCGACCAGGGATAGTTGCTCGCGGCGTATAAGTGAATCGATCACCTGAGGCGACAAGGGACCAACTTGGCTCACGGGCTTTCCTCCTCTGCTCGGCGGGATAGCTCCTGTCGTTGCTTTTTGAAGGTGAAGCGGATTATCCGTTCCCGGTCCGTATCCGAAATCTCGACAAAGCGCACGGCAGAGGGAGAGCCGCTGATGCTGGCATCCGTGCGCACCACTTCGCCCAGGGCGATTATGGGCCGCCAGGGCGCATCGGGCAGATTAAGGCTGAGAAGTATCCGGCTGCCGGGATCCATTTCGCATGGGTCGGCGAGCCCGAAACCAGAGCCCGAGATCTCGGTGGTGGTGCCATTATAGGGGAAATGTTGCTGATGGTCTTGGGAGCGCAGATGGTAAAGCACCAGATCGAGTTTGAAATCCAACCAGCTGAGGACTTTGAGCAAGGGCTTTTCCTCATCGCCCACCCGCTCTTCTTCCATGATTTGCCGGGCTTGGTTTTCCAGGACCGCCATGGTGTTCCACACCTCTTGGTCCAGGGCCAGGGCCTGCCTGCTCTGGCGGGTGTCCGGTCCATAGTGCAGCGTTATCGCCGCCGTAGACCGGTAGAATTCCCTGTCGCTGGTAGAGGAGTCGTTCATAGCGTCTTCTCCATGACCATGTTTACAGCCTATCATAACTCGTGGGGGTGATAGCGTGAGAGCATATCAATAAAAGCTTCCACCACTTCTTGGTCAAATTGCATCCCGGAGCAGCGCTTCAGCTCCCTAACCGCATCCCCGCCGATCTTGGCCAGGCGGTAAGGCCGGTCACTGGTCATGGCGTCAAAGGCGTCGGCCACCGCGACGATGCGGGCCAGGAGCGGGATGCCGTTGCCGCCGATGCCGTCGGGATAGCCGCTTCCGTCCCAACGCTCGTGATGATGGCGGATTATGGAGCGCTCATCGTTGTTAAGGTCCATATCTTTTATAATGCTCTCTCCGATAACGGGGTGCAGCTTGATATGTTCGAATTCCTCGGGGCTCAGTTCGCAGTCTTTGAGAAGCACATAATCCTTAACCCCTATTTTCCCAATGTCGTGCAGATAGGCGGCGAAGCGCAAAGACTCGATCTGATCCAAACTGAGGCCCATAATCTGGGCGGTGAGAACGCTGAAGTTGGTCACCCTCCTCGAATGCTGGCGGGTATAGGGGTCCTTGGCCTCCATGGCGCTGACCAGCGCGCCCAAGGTGGAGCGCATGTTGGCCACCATGGATTCGTAAAGCGCGATATTCTCTACATTCAGAACCGCT
>CAZDRW010000561.1:0-2779 GCA_964507555.1 uncultured Desulfarculaceae bacterium | reverse complement strand
CCGGGGAAACATCGAAATCATTATCAGAAGGATTGCAGAAGGATTTTCAGCGCGTTCCAGACCTGCATCAAATGCTTGAAAAAGCATTGCCGGATATGCGCTTGGCTCACCGATTAAGGCTTCTGGAAAAACTGGTGCAGAACCGGGCCGATGCCAGCGGCCGCCAATTGCAGCATGTGCACATCATGATCATCCTGGTGCATGTGCTGAGCCAGGAGGGGGACCAGCTGGCTGAGAAGCACCCCAGAGCCCTGGACAAGCTGCTGCATATCTTGCCAAGCCTCCCAAGGGTGCGCTAGAGAGGGAAGTGGTTGGCCATTACCGCCTGCTGGAAAACCTGGTGGAACGCTTTGCCATGCGTCTCAAAGATTGACGCTTTGGCATGCCACCGCTAAAATTCCAGCATTATTAATCAACAACGGGCGGATCATGTCGAACAACTCCCCCAGTAATCCCAGCGGGGTTCCACGCCTTCTCATAGACACTTTCGGCCGGCGCCTAAACTATCTGCGCTTATCGGTCACCGACCGCTGCAACCTGCGCTGCACCTATTGCATGCCCCAGGGCGGAGTGAAGAAGCTCGACCACAACCAAGTCCTCTCCTTGGAGGAAATCGCCCGGGTGGCAAAGGTGGCGGTGGGCTTGGGGGTTGAAAAAATCCGTCTCACCGGCGGGGAGCCTTTCATGCGCCGGGATTTGGGCGTGCTGCTCATGGCGCTGGACTTGCTGCGCCCCCGGCCGGACCTGCGCATCACCACCAATGGAATTTTTTTAGAAGAAAACCTGCCGCTGCTTAAACGTTATGGAGTAAGCACGGTAAATGTTAGCCTGGATACCCTGGAAGAAGGCGATTTTGGCGCCATCACCGGCTTGGACACGGGAAACGGACGGAAATCCTTTCATAAAGTTTGGCATGCCATTGAAGCGGCCTTGGCCACCGAGAACCTTAATGTAAAGATCAATGTGGTTCTCTTGGCCGGCACCAACGATAATCAAGTGGAGGAGTTCGCCGGGCTCACCAAAACTTTACCCTTGGCGGTTCGCTTCATTGAATACATGCCGGTAGGGCGTCATACCGCTTATGACGACTCGCGCTTCATCTCAAGCGAGCAGGTGCTGCAAAGGCTTGAAGGCATGGGTGAACTTGAGCAACTGCCCGCTCGTCAAGGTGACGGTCCCGCCCGGCGCTACCGTTTGCCCGGCGCCCAGGGAGAATTGGGGGTCATCTCGGCGGTAACCAGCCACTTCTGCGCCACCTGCAACCGGCTTAGGCTCTCGGCCGAAGGCGGCTTGGTGCCCTGTCTCCTGTCGGATGCCAAGCTGGACCTTAGGGACATATTGCGCGGCGGCGCCGACGACCATCAGTTGAGCGATGCGCTCCTGCAGGCGGCGGCCAGCAAACCATCCGGGCATGGCCAAGCCATGGCCCGGCTCAAAGCCGCAGGCTGCCCCATGAGCCGGCTGGGCGGCTAGCCAGGCGGGGTTTTTACTTGAAACCCGCTCTCACCACAGGCTAACATGCACTTCGTTGCCATAGGGAGGTAACCAAATCGACCGTGTCCATAATTGCTTGGCGTAAAATCGCCGAAGAACGCATCCGCGAGGCCATTGAGCGGGGCGAGTTGGACGACCTCCCTGGCAAGGGCAAGCCCCAAAAGCTGGAGGACGACTCGCAAATACCTGAAGAACTGCGCATGGCCTATAAAGTACTGAAAAATGCCGGCTACACCCCGCCGGAGTTGGACGTGCGCAAGGAACTGATGCAGGTCGAGGACCTCCTGGTCAACGCCCCGGATGAGGCCAGCCGCTATAAAGCGCTTAAGCGGCTAAATTACTTGGCAGCCAAATTGAGCGCCATCAGGCCCCAATCGGCCATATTGGAGGAGCATCGTTATTCAAGCCGCGTTTTGGACAGACTAACCAGCAAAAAGAAATAAACATCCAGAGCTAAGCCTGCCAAGCTCTTTGGGGAGGACCTCGCCCGATGGATATGAAACGCGATTACTACGAGGACATCCGTCTGCTGGATAGCGGCGCCCAGGTGTTTTGGTTGATCGCGTTATTGGCCGCGCTGGCGGCCCTTCCTTTTTTTGCCAGCTCATACCTCATATATACGGTCAACCTCATGGCCATTAACGTAATCGTGGCCTTGGGGCTTAATCTTTTGGTGGGTTATACCGGCCAGATCAGCCTGGGCCATGCCGGATTCTTCGCCATCGGCTCCTACATAACCCTGGTTCTGATGACCAAGCTGGGCTTGCCCTTCCCCGTGGCCCTCGTAGCGGGAGGGCTGGTTTCGGCCGTCTTCGGTTTCATCCTGGGCCTTCCCGCCCTCAGGCTGGAAGGGCCCTATTTGGCCATCGCCACCCTGGGCTTCGGCTTGACCATAACCCAGATCTTGGGCCGTATAGAATACTTTGGCGGCCACATGGGATTGCAGGCCCCGCCGCTCAGCGTGTTCGGCATCGGCATTGCCAGCGACGCGGGGCGCTACGCGCTTATAATGCCCCTCTGCGTAATAATGGCCTGGGGACTCAGGAATTTAGTCAAATCCAAGGTCGGACGCGCCTTTGTGGCCATCCGCGACAGCGACATCGCCGCCCAATGCATAGGCGTCAACCTAACCTACTACAAAACCCTGGCCTTTGCCGTAAGCGCCTTTTACACCGGAATCGCCGGCGGCCTGATGGCATTCGTGCTGGGCTTCATCAATCCCCACACCTTCAACATCATGATCTCCATTTTGTTCCTGGCCATGGTGGTGGTTGGCGGCCTCGGT
>CAZDRW010000560.1:440-2804 GCA_964507555.1 uncultured Desulfarculaceae bacterium | reverse complement strand
GCCAGGTCCATGTGCTTGGGCATGCGGCCCGCCAAATACTCAACCAGTATCCTGCGGGTCAGCGGCAGGGCGAACTCGCTGAGGAAGGCCTGCAGCGCGGCGGGCTCATAAGCCACTTCGCCGCCGCAGCCCCGGTAGTTGCCCGAGAGCACGCAACCCAATTGCTCGTCGCCTTCGGGCCAAGCCAGGCCCAGGATCTCCTCGATGCGTGCGCCCTGGGAAACCCGGCGGATGGGTAGCATGAGCTCCACCCCGAACTCGGCGCATAGGCCCGCGTAGGCGTCCAGGGCCGGAGCTACCTGGTTGAGCTTCAGCTTGTCGTCGTGGCTTTCGCGTTCGCCGGAGATTATTGGCGCGCCCTTGCCGCCTGCGCCCAGAAAGCGAGCCAAGGGGACGCGGGCGGCGTGCAGGTAGAGATGGCAGCCCACGCAGGCCGGCGATAATCCGTAGCGCCGGTTGAGTTCTCCCAAAAGCCCGCCATTTAAGGCGCGCCAAAAACCGGGCGAGCCCATGACATAAGGCTCCAAGAGTTCCACTCCCGCGGGCAGGCGGGAGCGCAGCCGCCCCAGCGCCTTTTCCACCCACGAGAAAGGGCCGTGTTCGCTGCCGGTGTAGACGTAGGTGGGCAGCAGCGTGTCCAGACCGTTTTGCTCAACCGCCGCCAAGGCTGCGGCCACGCTGTCCCGGCCGGCCAACTCCACGATGGCCAATCCCGGCTTGCCCGCCAGGCGATGGACAAATGCCGGGGCCGGAAAGCCATTGGCCGCGCCGAGGATCAGCTCGGGCTTGTCCCGGAATATTTCGCTCTGGCCGGGGGGCATCGATCAAGCCTTTCTGGGTAGGAGCAAGGGCTCGCGGGGTCCGGGATAAAAGGGCAGGTCACGGGGGTGGTCGCGCATACCCCAAAGCTTGCCCCGGTCCAGGCGGTCCAGGATGGTCTGCATCAGTTCCGGTCCGCGCAATAACCCCAGAGCTCCGAAGGCGCACTGCACCTCATCAAAACCCTGGACCGCATCCCGCCAAACACCGGCGCCGTGCAGGAGGAGCGGCGAGTTCTCGCCCGAATGCACCATCTCGCCGCAACTGGGGGTGGCGTGATCGCCGGTAACCACGATCAAGAGATCGCCTCTTTGTTCCGCGGCCCGCAACAACCCAGCCAGCCCGGCGTCCAGGGCTTCAATCACCTTGGCCTTGGCGGCCGGGTCCTTTGCATGGGCCGCCTCGTCCGGCGCCTTGGAATGCACGTGGATGAAATCAAAGCGGTCCAGCCGCTGCAAGGCAGCCTCCACTTTAGCGGCCAGATCGCGCCCCGGGTCTTCATCTTCGGGCAAAAGTTCCGCCGCCGCGCCCAGGGCCCGGAAAACCCCCCGATAGATGGCGGCCGAGGAAAGGCTGAGCACTCTTAGCCCCCAGCGCAGGCCCACGGGTTCCACATTGGTGGCCTGGCCGGCGCGCTGGGTTACGACGCCGTTAACCTGAGCAAGGCCCTGTTCGAACCGGGCCAGGTTAAGCGGATGCTGGTCCAGGATCTGGTGGGCGTGAACCAGATAGGCGCTTAAAAGGCTGGCGGTCCGCCGGGTGCTCAGGTCTTCTTCCTGGCCCGCCCAGGGCAAGGGTTTAAGGAGCGGCTGGCCGATGATCAACGGGTCGCTGTCGGTGACATGGCGCGAGAGCCCCGCGCCCCTTAAGATCAATACGCCGGAAGAGCCCTTGGTGCGCTGGAGGCGGGCCATGCCTTGGGGATTATGGTATTCACCCACTGCCGCGAAAAGTTCTTCGGCAAGTTTGGCATCCAGCGCGGGTTTGCGCTCCTGCAGTAACAACTGGCCACCTTCGGGCCGGAACATGGCCAAATGGGCCAGCAGAGCCACGTCGCCGGGCTCCAGGTCCAAGCCGAACCCCAGGGCCTCCAAATAGCCCCGGCCGGGGAACTGTTCCGGTGCGTAGCCCATCAAGAAGAAGTGAGCCGCTTCGCTGGGCAGCGCCGCTCCCGGGCTGAGCGCATGGAAATAACCGCAGGCGCCTTCCCGGGCCAAGCTGTCCAGTTTGGGCGTGGCCGCCGCTTGCAGGGGAGTGCGCCAGTCCAAGGAGGCGTGAGCGCGGTCGGATAGCCCGTCCAACAGGACCAGGATGATCTTTCTGGGTAGCTCAGGCATGGATACTCCCTACAACAGTGAAACAATATCATTATATCTTGGCAAGCAACTGCTTATCACCCCCCAGCTTGAGCGGGAACCGGGTCCTGGACTACTTACGATTTGGTAGCTTAGCAGGCTGGTTCTACCGATTGGAAGGCTTGCTATGGATACCCGGGCGTCGAGCAAACTTAAAAATCATCATGAAATGTGAGTGTTACCCCTGAAA
>CAZDRW010000560.1:0-430 GCA_964507555.1 uncultured Desulfarculaceae bacterium | reverse complement strand
TTACAATTGCCTTATCAGAGGAACGGCCTTGGCCACGGTTTTGGTTTTGGATAGGGACCCTTGGTGGCGTTGCCGGTTAGGTCGGCAAGGCAAATGACGTCAAGGTTGAGAAGGTCACGGATAGCTAGTTAAGTTCCTGGGGGAAAAGATCAGTGGATTTTGATCTGAACAAGCTTTTGACAAACCAAGCGGTGGAGGCTTTTTTCCAGCCCATCGTTTCCATGCGCACCCAGAAGGTGGTGGGGGTGGAGGCCTTGAGCCGCGGCCGGGCGCCCGCTGGCGAACTGATCCCTCCTTTGGCTCTATACGGGCGGGCGCAGCGGGAGGGCCGTACTTTAGAGTTGGACCGCCTATGCCGGGAAAAGGCGTTGCAGGCGTTCAAGCTGCGGTTTCGCGAGCAGCCCGACCAGCTTTTATTCCTTAATTTCGA
>CAZDRW010000559.1:0-2804 GCA_964507555.1 uncultured Desulfarculaceae bacterium | reverse complement strand
CCCGCGGCAGGCGAGGTCGTTCACCGTGCCGTGCACCGCCAGCGAACCGATGTTGCCGCCGGGAAATATAATGGGGTCCACCACAAAGCTGTCGGTGCTGATGGCCAGGCGCCCGGCCGGCACCTCCACCACCGCCGCATCGTCCATGGCGTCCAGCACCGGGTTGGCCAGGCGTCGGGCGAAGACGCGCTGCACCAGCTCATGGCTGGCCCGGCCTCCGGCCCCGTGATCCAATAGAATGGTTTCTTTCATGATCAGGCTCTTTACGAATTGACGCCGACCGGCATCCCTAGCTGCGCTGGGCCGCGCGCCTGTTGATAACCACATCTAGTCTACAAGCAATCAATATTATGAAAGCCCCGGGGGCTCCACACCTGAATACCACGAAGCCATGGCGAAGTAAAACAGGAGTGGTGCGGGGGAGGTCGGGCGGCCGGCCGCGGCCGGCCGCCCGTTTCGGGAGAGAACGAGGCGCCTGGCGCCCCTGCGGATGGTTTTTTTCGTGCCGAATTCGCGCCGCGCTGAGTCGCGGCGCCCGGGGATTCCGGTTGCTTTGCCGTTTCCGCCCGGCCCGGGTTAGCCCTAATGCGGGGCGTTCTTGAATTTGCCTTTTACCGTGAGCGCCACGCCCACCGCCGACAGCGCCAGGAACACCGCCGAGATGGGATGGCTCAAAAAGATCAGCAAGGACCCCTGGGAAATTAAAAGGCTCTGCCTAAAGGAGATTTCCAGGATGGGCTCCAGAATAAAGGCAATCAAAAGCGGCGCCACCGGGAAGCCGTTCTTGCGCAACACGTAGCCGATCCCGCCGAAGGCCAGGGTCATCCACACGTCGAACATGCTCTGATTGAATCCGTAGGCCCCGATCAGGCAGAAGGCCAGGATGGCGGGGAACACGAAATGCTTGGGGACCTGCGCCACCTTGTGGGCGATTTTGATGTAGAACCGGGCCAGGATGAAGTTGAAGAAGTTGGACAACAAAAGCGCCATGAAGATGGCGTAGATTATGTCCAGGTTCTCCTTGAAAAGCAGTGGTCCGGGGTGCAGGCCCTGGATCATGAACGCGCCCAGCAAAAGGGCCGCGCCCACGTCTCCGGGGATGCCCAGGGTCAGAAGCGGAATCAAGTTGGCCCCAGCCACTGCGTTGTTGCCGGCCTCGGCCGCGGCCACGCCCTCCACCGAGCCGTGGCCGAACTCTTCAGGGTGCTTGGACATCCTCTTGGCCTGGGCATAGGAGGCAAAGGCGGCGATGGAAGGCCCGATGCCCGGCACCGCGCCCAGGAAGGTGCCGATGCCTGCGGCCACGCCGATGATCTTGGCGCAGGCCTTCTTTTCCTCCCTGGTCAACTTTACGTTCTTTTCGTCCTGGGAGATGTCGAACATGCCCGCCTTGTCCTGGCGCACTTTTTTTTCGGCGTTCATGAAAAACTCCGAAAGCGCGAAAAGGCCGATGAGCATGGGCATCAGGGATATGCCCTCGTCCAGCTGGCTCAGGTCGAAGCCGAAGCGCCGGGTGGCCATGATGGGGTCCAGGCCGACGGTGCCCACCAAGAGGCCGATCACGCCGGCGATGAGCCCCTTGGTCAACGAGTTGCCGGCCACGGCGATGATGATAAGGAGCGAGAATACGATCAGGCCGGTCATCTCGGGCGGGCCCATCTTGAGGGCGATAAGGGCCAAAGGCGGCGCCACCAGGATAAGCACGATGTCGCTGAAGCTGTCGGCCAGCACCGAGGAGTAGATCGCCACCCTAAGCGCCTTCAAGCCTTGGCCTTTCTTGGCCATCTCGTGTCCGTCCAGCACCGTGGCCGCCGCCGCCGGAGTGCCGGGAGTGTTCAGCATGATGGCGGGTATAGAACCACCAAAGCAGCCACCCTTGTAGGCGCCCATCAGCATGCCCACCGAAGCCACCGGCGACATGCTGAAGGTCATGGGCACGATCAGGGCGATGGCCATGGTGGCGGTGAGGCCCGGTATGGAGCCCAGCACGATGCCCATGGCCACCCCGAAAAGGGTGGAACCGATCACCGGCAGCTGAAAGAACATGTTAAATGCGGCCGCTAGCGTTTCCAAGGCCGTCCTCCTTTAAACCGCCCTCCGCAAGAAGCGGGGTCCCGACGGGAATCTAGGCGGGTCGCCGAAAGCGACGGGTTATCAGTCCCGCGACGAAAAAGGCTGATGCGCCCATCAAATAAGCAAGCCCTCGGGTAGCACTACCTTGAGGGCAATCACGAATAAGGCATAGATGAATGGAATGATAATAAATAAAAACACCAGGCCGACCTTCCAGCTTTTGGCCCCGAAAAAGCGCAGAAAAAACAGCATGACCAGCAGCGTGGAGCTGAAGTATCCCAAATAGGTGATGAGCACCACGTACAGGGCCGCTATCGCCACCGCGATGGAACCGCGCGTAAAGGGATGGCCTCTGGCCTCATCACCCGTTCCCTCACCCGCGGAGGGCCCGGCCTTAAGGCCAATCGCCATCAGGCTTAATGAAAGAAGCAAAAGCAGCACTGCCGTGATATGGCAAAACAGCCTGGGCGACAGCGCCAGGGGACCGGCCTGGTTGTACTCCACTTCCAGGGGGATTATCACCAAATACAGCAAGGCCGCCAACACCGCCAGGACGGAGCCCGATATCACATCTCGATTCAGCCTAAGCATTTCGCCGCTTTCCTTTTTGGGATTGGCGGGGGAGGCCGGGGGGCGTACCCTCCCCCGCCAGCGGTTAGGGGCTATTTCTTTTTGGCCAAGCCCACCTTGCGGACCAGGTCCTGCTTCATCTCAAAGTCCTTAAGCAGGAA
>CAZDRW010000558.1:0-2816 GCA_964507555.1 uncultured Desulfarculaceae bacterium | reverse complement strand
CCCTGCGCCTTAAGGGCGGCCTTGATGCGGTCCTCCAGTTGACTGTCCAGGGCTTCTTGGACCTTCTGATCAATATAAGTTTGAATGTCTTGATCCATGGATAAATCCTCCTTGCGGACCAAATAGTTAAGCTGCCCCACTTTTTCTAGTTGGCTGTTGGGTCGCTCTAAATTGCCCTTCTCGAATACATTGGATGATCTTGTAGATCTCTGGCCGGGCAATGGAGTAGTAAACATTGGTTGCGTCGCGCCGCGAGTCCAGCAAACCCCTCACCCGCATGGCCCTCAAATGCTGGGAAGTGGTGGATTGGCTGGCACCAATAGACCGAGCGATGTCACCGACGTTTCGTTCGCCTGTTTCCAAAAAATGGGCTATCCGTATGCGAAGCGGATGACCCATCACCTTAAGCATCTCTGCCGCATTATTAAGAAAATCGTCTTCCAAGTGCATTTATGCGATCCTTTGTATATTTAATAATATTAATATTCGAAAAAAAATATATGTCAACCAAAAACCATAGTCCAGATGTTTTTAATCGGATTATTGGCCAAGACTTAAAAAAATGACACTGACGTATGCAGTTCCTTAGCGTAAGCTCTGCTTCAGCCCTAAGCATCCACAGGCAAGCTGCTTGGTAAAACTGGGTTTTAACCTGTCCGTCGCTTGCGGGAGGTCAAGGCCTATGTTATCCTTCTGCGGTTTGCAATACACACGCCTCTGGACGGCCGGTCCGGTGTCCGCGCTAAAAGCGCGGGTGGCTTTGGCCGTGAGAAGGAGGCGGAGGAACAACCAGACGTGGAGGATGAGAAATGGCTTATGTGACCATGCGTCAATTATTGGAGGCCGGCGTCCATTTCGGCCACCAGACCCGCCGCTGGAACCCCAAGATGAAACCTTACATTTTCGGAGCCCGCAACGGTATCTACATCATCGATTTGCAAAAGACGGTCAAGCTTTTCCGTGATGCCTATGACTATGTGGTCAAGGCCGTGTCCAAAGGCGGCGAAGTCCTTTTCGTGGGCACCAAGCGCCAGGCTGCGGATATCATTATGGAGGAGAGCCAGCGCTGCAACATGCACTTCATTAATCATCGCTGGCTGGGCGGGATGTTGACCAACTTCCAGACCATAAAGCGCTCCATCGAACGCTACAAGTATCTGGAGGGCATGTTCAACGACGGATCCATCAGCCGGTTCCCCAAAAAGGAAGCGGTGTCCATGGGCCGCGAGCTTGAAAAGCTGGAGAAAAACCTGGGCGGCATCAAGGACATGAACCGTCTGCCCTCGGTCATTTTCATTGTGGACATCAAGAAGGAGAAGATCGCAGTCAACGAAGCCAAGCGTTTGGGCATCCCCATTGTGGCAATAGTTGACACCAACTGTGATCCCGAGGATATCGATTACCTGGTTCCGGGCAACGACGACGCCATCCGGGCCATACGCCTCATCACCGGTAAGATAGTGGACGCGGTGAACGAGGGCCTGGCCGTACGCGAGCAGCGCGGCGGTCATTCCGAGGACAAGGCGGAAAAAGTTGAGATGCCTGACGATATGCCCGAACTCACCGTGGCGCGCGGCAAAGAGGATAGCCCTGAGGTTGTGGTGATCCGCAAGGGCGAAGAGGAGACACCTAAGGCCTAGCACGCCCGGGCGAAAACACATAATCCGGTTTAAGCAAAAAGAGCATTGGCTGCCCCCGGCCTGCAATATCTGGCGCGGCGGGGAGTTTGTAATAAAAGGAGCAGGTTGCCGTGGCTATCACAGCACAGATGGTTAAAGAGCTTCGCGATAAAACAAACGCGGGCATGATGGACTGCAAAAAAGCGCTTACCGAGAATAACGGCGATATGGACAAGGCCACCGATTGGCTGCGTCAAAAGGGTCTGGCCGTGGCCGCCAAGCGGGCCGGACGCGAGGCCAGCGAAGGTCAAGTCGCCTCCTACATTCATGCCGGCGGCAAGCTGGGCGTCATGGTGGAGGTCAATTGCGAAACCGACTTCACCGGCAAGACCGAGGAGTTCGTGGCCTTTGCCCGCGACGTGGCGATGCATATTGCCGCCACCAACCCCATCTGCATTTCGCCCGATGAAATGCCGGCTGACGTTCTTGAGCGGGAACGCAATATTTACGTGGCTCAGGCACAAGAGCAGGGCAAGCCCGAAAAGATCATGGACAAGATCGTGGAGGGTAAGCTGAAGAAATTCTATGCGGAAGCCTGCCTGTTGCAGCAGGCTTTTGTAAAGGACACGGACAAAACCATCGAGGACCTTTTGAACGAACTGCGCGCCAAGACCGGTGAGAACGTAATGATCCGCCGTTTCGTACGGTTCCAACTGGGTGAAGAATCCCAGTCCTAGGCGCTCTAGGAGATAGAGAAGGCTCATGGCCGCTAGCGAGCGATACAGCCGCGTGCTCCTCAAGGTGTCCGGCGAAGCCCTCATGGGCGAGGCGGGATTCGGAATCTCAACCTCGGTGTTGAATTACGTGGCAGGTGAGCTGGTAGCGGCTCATGAGCTTTGCAATGAGATGGGTGTGGTGCTGGGCGGGGGCAACATCTTCCGCGGTGTCAGCGACAGCGCCAAGGGCATGGAGCGGGTGCAGGCCGACAACATGGGCATGCTGGCCACGGTGATCAACTCTCTTGCCATGCAGGACGCCCTGGAGCGTAGCGGCCTGCCCACCCGGGTGATGAGCGCCATAACCATGCCCCAGGTGGCCGAGCCTTATCTGCGCAGGCGGGCGCTGCGTCATCTGGAAAAGGGCCGTTTGGTAATTTTTGCGGCCGGCACGGGCAATCCCTACTTCAGCACTGACACC
>CAZDRW010000557.1:0-2847 GCA_964507555.1 uncultured Desulfarculaceae bacterium | reverse complement strand
GTTGCAATTGGTTAATTGCCCATAAATGCGATGCGGCAGGTAAAGCTTATTTAGGCCAAGGGCGGCGGCGGCGGCGGCGGCTCGCCCTTTTCATAGGCCTCGCGGGCTTTTTTCACCGGGATGCCGGACTCGCAGGGCACCCCCACCTGGCACAGGCCGCAGCCATAGCCGTCGTAGTCATAGTGCTTATTTATATAAGGCCGGGAGGCCAGCAAGTGCTGGCGGCATTTTTCCTTGTCGTGCCCCGCCGGCGATAGCGCCCGCACCGGGCAGCGGTCGATGCACTTGCCGCAGGAGCCGTCCACGAAATAGGAGCAGTAGGCGTGGTGGTCGCTGTAGAGCCGCAGGGTGGGCTCCACCTGGAGCTTGGCCACCACCGAGCCCAGGCGCATGGCCTTGCCCTTGGGCGTGATGAGCCCGTCGCAAAGCCCGAAGGTGCCTAGCCCCGCGGCGTGGGCCACGTGGCGTTCGGACCAGGACGAGGCGTAGGAATATTTTTGGGAGCGCACCCAGGCCCAGTTCTTAACCATCATGGGCGCGATGGCCGGATAGCCCGCCTTGCTAAGCTGCTCAGCCATGTGGATGCGCAGGGCCGCGTTGCATTTCTCACCCTCGATGCGCACCCGGGCCCATTCCTCGGCCGGGAACTTCTTGGCCTTGCGGTTGGCCTCGCGCACCAGCTTGGTCTGCGGCAGCACCCAGGAGATAACGGTTAGCTCATCGGGCCGGGCCGGGTGGTCGGGCTGGTGCTGGCTGTAGATCTCCCAGGGGGTCCAATGAAAAGGCCCCACGTATTCCTTGTATTCCTGGAACATGGGGTCCGCGCCATTAGCAAAGCCCACCAGGGCCTGGTCCCAGGCCGGGTCCTCGTTTTTGTTGCGCAGATTGTTGAGGGGCGATTTGGCGATGAAATCGTTCACCAGGCCTATGATCCACTCCTTGGGGTCGTCCTTTTTCTTGGGCAAGATCGCGCTCCCTTAATTGAATTAAGCAGGCTGCAAACCATCTCTCCACGGCAGACCGACAAACTAAACATAGCTTAACTGCTGTTTAGTTTTCCAAATCCTTTTTCATGGCTAGGAATTGATCCCGGTCGATCTCGCCGGAGGCGTATCTGCGTTTGAGCACGTCCAGGGCGGATTCTTTCCTCGCCCCGCCCTGGGAGCCCCCGCTATTAACAGCCCATTTGATGCCTAAAAAAATGGCGACAATCACCAGGATCCAAAAAATTATCATGAACCAGCCTCCTATGAATCCTCCGCCCCACATCATGTGCGGGCTCCAGTAGTCGTAGCGGCCGCCCTGTTGCTGCGCCAAAGCGGACGCGGGTGACAAGAACGCGCCGCAGATCCCGGCCGAAACTGCGCTCAGACTTTTAAGGCCCATTTCCATTGCTCCTTTGGGAATAGTGCTATTTGCTCACATCCACCAAATTGGCCATGCCGGCTTCCATGTGATAGAGGTTGTGGCAGTGATGGAACCAGCGCCCGGGATTATCGGCGATAAACTGAACGTCGTAGCGCTCACCGGGGGCGATGCGCAGCACGTCGGTTTCCATGGGGATCACCGGGTTAGCGTCGGCATGGGTAATCACCAGTTGGTGTCCGGCCAGGCGCAGATCATAGATGGTAAGCGCTGAGGGGTTGGCGATGCGCAGGCGCACCTTGTCGCCTTTTTTGACCAGCAGGGTTTCGTTGCGCGGGTACACCTTCCCGTTAACCGCATAAGCGTTGTAGATGGGCTCCAGCAAGGGCCCCCCTGCCCTTCCCCGGCCTTGCATGCCGCCACCCATCATCCCGCGGCCCATCATGCCGCCCATGGAGGGTCGGCGGTTGGGCGCATTGGGGCCGCCGCCGTCAACCGTGGCCCAATCCTCCAGGAGCAGACTGTATTCGCGGTCGTAGGCGCCCTCCGGTTTAACCGGGTCGATGATGAGAGAGCCGTAAAGGCCCCGGTCCAGCTGATAGCCCTGGTGCGAGTGATAAATGAAAGTGCCGGCGGGCGAGGCCGGGAACTCATAGACAAAGCTGGCGCCCGGCGCCACGCCTTTTTGGGTGACCCCGGGAACCCCGTCCATGGCGTTGGGCACCGGCAGGCCGTGCCAGTGGATGGTGGTGGGCTCGGGCAATTGGTTCCGCAGGGTGACCCTTATGGTCTCGCCCTCGCTGGCCCGGATGACGGGCCCGGGCACGGCTCCGTTGAAGGTCCAGGCCTTGAAGGAATTGCCTACGCCCAGATTGATCTCATTGATGGCGGCGGTGAATTTGTATTCGCGCAATTTGGGCTTGGCCCAAGCCGCGGAAAGAGGCAACAGGCCGCCCGCGCCCAAGGCCAGGGCGGCCGCCGCGCCTGTTTGCATGAACTCGCGCCGCGTTAAGGACATTTAGCCACCTCGTTTTCAGGTTAAGCCATGTCTTGTTCTATATGTAATTATAACGCTGGGAATGGTTATGGAAAGCGGCCGACAGAGGAAAGGCGCGGATTTGATTTTGGCCCATGCGAGCTTTGGGGCGCTGGAGCAAGGCCGCGCTCCTTTTTTATGATGGCCCGGGTTTGAAGCTCAACGAAACGGCATCAGCCATATGGTCCACCTGGGGTCTCCGGTCACGGCCATGTACAAATATAAAACCACTGGAAGAGGAATGAGCAAGCAACTTAATCTAGTTGTCCACTGATTCACCATGAACAGCTTGACCATAGTGACGAGTATGAAAGCAACGGCCACTACCGGCCCAACTACAAAATGGATTTTGACCCACAAAAATCCCGCGAGATCACTCTCTGTCATCAGAATAAACGTCAGACATTCGCCGACCAGGAAGAAGGCGACTAGAATCAGGCCGCCCT
>CAZDRW010000556.1:0-2850 GCA_964507555.1 uncultured Desulfarculaceae bacterium | reverse complement strand
GTCCATGCCGGGATCTGCGCCTTTCCCGATGCCTGGGAGGAATTTCTCGGTAACCTCGCCTATGTTGTGATCGACGAGGTGCACACCTATCGCGGCGTGTTCGGCTCCCACGTGGTGCAGGTCCTGCGCCGGCTTTTGCGTTTGGCCGCCCTGCACGGCGCCAACCCCAGCTTCATCCTGAGCTCGGCCACTATCGCCAATCCCGGCCAGCACGCCAGCGCGCTCACCGGGCGCAGCTTCGGCGCAGATCAGATAGTGACCAATAGCGGGGCGCCGGCCGCGGGCCGGGTCTTCGCCCTCATCAACCCGGAAGGCGCGGCCAGCACCACCGCCGCCCATCTGTTGGCCAACGCGGTGCGCGCCGGCCTGGCTACCATTTGCTTCACCAAAAGCCGGTTGCACACCGAGCTGATTCATTCCTGGGTCACCAGGGCCAACCCGGACCTGAAGGGCCTGGTGGCGGGCTATCGCGCCGGTTTCCTGCCCGAGGAGCGGCGCAAAATCGAGCGCGCGCTCTCCAGCGGCAAGCTGGCCGGGGTGGTCACCACCAGCGCCTTGGAGATGGGCATCGATATCGGCGGCCTGGACGTCTGCATCCTGGTGGGCTACCCGGGCAGCCAGATCAACACCTGGCAGCGCGGCGGCCGGGTGGGCCGGGCGGGCCGGGACAGCGCCATCTTCCTGGTGGCCAGCCCCGACGCCCTGGACCAGTATTTCCTCAATCACCCCCGCCAGTTCTTCGACCGCCCGGTGGAGGCCGCGGTGTTGGACCCGGACAACCCGTTCATTGTCGGGCCCCATCTGGTTTGCGCCGCGGCCGAGGAGGCCCTGGCCCAGGACGAGGCCTTCTTCGATCTGGCCGCCCATGCCGAGACCGTGACCCGGCTGGAGGCCGAGGGCGCGTTGTTGCGCGACGCCGAGGGCCTGCGGCTTTTCAGCGCGCGCAAGCGGCCTCAGCGCCTGGTGGATTTGCGCGGCGCGGGCGACAGTTTTGCGCTCACCACCGCAGATGGCAGGG
The DNA here is from genome assembly GCA_964507555.1 of uncultured Desulfarculaceae bacterium. Taxonomy (GTDB): domain Bacteria; phylum Desulfobacterota; class Desulfarculia; order Desulfarculales; family Desulfarculaceae; genus Desulfocarbo. The sequence goes on along the minus strand of CAZDRW010000556.1, from coordinate 1,832 downwards.
TGGTGGGCTCCCTGGACGGGGTACGGGTATTCAAGGAGGGCTATCCCGGCGCGGTCTACATGCACCAGACCCGTACCTATCTGGTGAACGACCTGGATTGGGACAACCGGCGGGTGCGGCTCAACCCGGTGCAGGTGGATTTTTACACCCGGGCCCGCTCGGAAAAGGAAACCGAGATCCTGGAGGAAACCGGGCGCCGGCCCTGCGCCAATTTCCTGGTGCGCCAGGGCAGGCTGAAAGTCACTGAGCGGGTCACCGGGTTCGAGCGGCGGCGCATGAGCGGCGGCGACCTCTTGGGAGTGTTTCCCCTGGACCTGCCGGAGCTCACCTTCGAGACCCACGGCCTGTGGATCGATATCGAGGACGCGGTGCGCCGCCTGGTCGAGCGGGCCGGACGCCACTTCATGGGCTCCATCCACGCCCTGGAGCACGCGGCTATCAGTATGTTCCCCCTTTTCGCCCTGTGCGACCGCGGCGATATCGGCGGCATCTCCATCCCCCTGCACCCCCAGACCAAGAAGGCGGCGGTGTTCATCTATGACGGGGTGGCCGGCGGCGTGGGCCTGGCCGAAAAGGCCTTCGAGGTGATCGAGGAACTCCTTGGCAAGGTAGAGGAACTTTTGGCGGGCTGCGATTGCGAGGAAGGCTGCCCGGCCTGCGTGCACTCGCCCAAGTGCGGCTCGGGCAACAAGCCCTTGGACAAAGAGGGCGCGCTGCTGCTAACCCGGGCGCTATCGGGCAAGGAGGAGCTCGGGGTCGAGGCCGAGGTCCCGGCCCCGCTCATAGTGAGCCCCCTGGAGCCCGAGACGCGCGCCAGCGGCGAGATGCGCTACGGCGTGTTCGACTTGGAGACCCAGCGCCTGGCGAACGAGGTGGGCGGCTGGAACAACAGCCATCTCATGCGGGTGAGCGTGGCGGTGCTCTACGACGGCCCGGCCGGGGAGTACCGCGCCTATCAGGAGCGCGAGGTAGCCGGGCTAATCAAGTATTTTTCCGATCTGGAATTGGTGATAGGCTTTAATGTGAAGCGCTTTGATTATGCCGTGCTCAGCGCCTACACCGCAGGCGACCTGCTGCGCCTGCCCACCCTGGACCTCTTGGAGGAAGTGCACCGGCATCTTAATTTTCGCCTCAGCTTGCAGGCTTTGGGCGAGGCTACCCTGGACGCCGGAAAAAGCGCGGACGGCTTGCAGGCCGTGGAGTGGTGGCGCGCGGGCGAATTGGAAAAGCTGCGGGAGTATTGCCAGAAGGACGTGGAGCTAACCCGCGACCTGTTCCTTTACGGCCAGGAGCACGGCTATCTGCTCTACCGCCGCAAGACGGGCGGCAAGGGAGGCAAAGCCCCGGGCGGCGGGGAGCTTTTGCGCATACCGGTGGACTGGTCCTGGGAGAGCCTGCGCAAGCGTTTTCAATAAATTTCCCGGCCACAAGCGGCAGGGCATCGGCGGGAATCGGTAAAGGCCGCCGCATGCTTTAGGGTTATTAGACCCTTAATGAATTAAGGGAGTCGACCATGCGTCACCTGATGCGTAAAGGGGTGCTGCTTGCCCTGGAGGATGTGGGCTCGGGCGAACCGGCGGTTCTCTGCCTGCACGGCAATTCATGCAACCGCGAGTTCTTCCGCCCCCAGATAGATTATTTTAAAAACAGCCGCAGGGTGGTAGCGCTGGATTTTCGCGGGCACGGTCAGAGCGACGCCCCCCGCCAGAAATACACCTTTGCCAGCCTGGCCGATGACTGCGCCTGGGTCTGCCACCGTTTGGGGCTCAAGCAGGTGGTGGTAGTGGGTCACAGCATGGGCGGAGCCGTGGCTGCGGAAATGATAAATGCCA
>CAZDRW010000555.1:0-2851 GCA_964507555.1 uncultured Desulfarculaceae bacterium | reverse complement strand
CCGCTATCAATGGCCCCGCCGTGGGCTGGGGCTTCACTCTGCCGCTCATGGCCGATATACGTATATGCTCCAGCGAAGCCCGCTTTTCATGCGGGTTTGTGCGGGTGGGAGTTACTCCCGAGTTCGGTTCGTCGGTTCTCTTGCCCCGTATCATCGGCTTGGGGCGGGCCATGGAGTTGGTGCTGACGGCTAGGCAGGTGTTGCCCGCCGAAGCATTGAGTATGGGCCTGGTTAGCCAGGTATGCCAGCCACGTGAACTCATGGAACGAGCTTGCGAGCTTGGTGAATTGATTGCGGCCTATCCTCGCCCCGCAGTCAAAATGGCTAAAGCCATTTTGCTGCACGGCGCGCAAAACGGCATGCAGGACACCCTGGGCTATGAGATCGGTTGCTTCAAACGGGCCATGGCCACCAAAGAGCACTATGAGGCGGTTCGGGCCATGCAGGCGGCGCTTGAAAACAAAAAGGGAGAGAAATGAGAACTGGCCACGGGGCTTAGGGTTTGGCGTGCAAGCGGGGGTAGCGAAAGCAACTCGTCAGGTGGTCGTTAATCATGCCAGCCGCCTGCATGAAGGCGTAGCAGATGGTTGGCCCTACAAACTTAAAGCCCTGCTGCTTGAGCTCTTTGCTCATGGCTTGCGAATGATCGCTCTGGGCGGGAATCTGCTCCATGCTCTGCCAGGCGTTTTGCAGAGGCTTTCCGTCCACGAATTGCCAGATGAATTTGTTGAAGCTGCCATGCTCTTTTTGGATTTTCAGAAAGGCACCCGCGTTGGCGACCGTGGATTCCAACTTGCGGCGGTTGCGGATCAGTCCTGGGTTGTCCATTAATCTTGCGATGTTCTTGGGGCCGAAATTGGCCACCTTAGCCGGATCAAAGCCTTGAAATGCTTGACGATAGCTGTCTCGCTTCTTCAGCACGCTAAGCCAGCTTAGTCCCGCCTGGGCACCTTCCAAAACGAGCAGCTCGAAAAGCTTGTTGTCGTCATGCAAAGGTACGCCCCATTCCTGGTCGTGATAGAGCGTTAGCAAGGGATGCTTAGATGCCCAGGGGCAGCGAGACAGTTCCGCTTTCATATATTTGTCTTGATCCCACTTGGCGCTTTTGCGCGTCTTGATGTCCAGCCGGTCATTGCAAGACCCCGATCGGCAAACTCGGCTTTACGGGCATGTTTACAATAGTAATACCAAAACAGTTTATCTCCTAGTGTTTAGCTGGGTAAAAAGTCGGCGGGCCTCGCTTTAAAATGCCGGTGCAAGGCCCGCCATGCGCCTCAATCCGCCGGCCGGGTGCGCACCCTTAAGAAACCCTGCGGCGCAACGCTCAGGCAGGTCAGCCGCTCGCGCGCGTTACCGGTGTTGAACTTGGGCTTCTCGGCCTTGGTCACGTTGTAGGTCATGCCGGATTTCTCCGCCTGAGCCACGGCCTCGCTGGCATCCCTGCTTAACTCCAGGCTCACCTGGCGGTTGCGGGCCAGATAGGCGGTTTCGCCGGGCTTCAGATTGTGCACAATGCCCCTGCCGTCCTCCGGCTCCACGAACTCCTTGCCGCCGGCCCAAAGCGGCGCGGCCAGACACAAGGCCAACGCCAGCGCCAGCGCGGCAAATCCGTACTTCACTTGCTTTTGCATGTTTTTCCCCCCCGGAAAAGATTTGCACTTGAATATGATTGTGCCAACAAAGGCGGGTGCGGGCCAAGGTTTTTGAATCTTGCCGCTAAAGGGTTAGGGCGAAAAGGCCGAAGACCCGCACTATCCCCCCATCCGGTCAGCGGCCCGCGCATCTTTGGCCAACCGCTGGCCCGGAAGCCTAAGGCAAATGCTCCTGATCGCGCCTTGGGGTTGTTACGCCCTTTACGCGCGCGCCTGTGCTAGCCGTACTCGGCCGGATGCTCTTCCTGAGCCGGATCCTGGTCAGCGGCGCCTTCCTCCAGCTCGAACATCATCTCCTGCACTTCCATGGCCTCAGACGGCATGACAATGCCTCGCCACCCCATGCCCAAGTCCTCGGACACCGCTTTGGCGATCCCCTCGGAAAGCTCGGGCCCGATGCGCGCCTTGATCAGGCTGATCACGGTCTGGGCCAGAAAATCGGCCTCGGCCAGCGATTTGAGGCCCGCGCGGCTCTTGATCTCCTGTAAAAATTCCTTTCTGGTTTCGTACATGGGACACCTCCAAACCTAGAGGCAGGTGGTATGCCTCTACCTTCAATTCTACGCCGATTTTTCTAATGTCCGCGGGAAATTATGGGGGATTGGCAAGATGGTGCTGAGGTCGGAGATGAAGCAAAAAAGGATTCAGCGGGCAGGCTATCCAAGGAGGTCTTGATCACGAACGGTCAAACCTTGCTTGCTGAGTTCGCCGGCTACTTGAACATGGGAAAAATGAAAGCAGAGGCCTGGTGGCTCGATTTAGGCAGCGCCCCGACCTGCCCGCGCAGGTTTCGCAGGATTTCCTCCACGTTCTCTATGTTCCTGCCGCCATCTGCAATCGCGCCTTTTATGCGCGGCCTGCTGTTAATGGAAACCAGAATCATGCCTCCTTGCTCTTGCAGGATAATCCTTAACTTTTCTCCAGGGGTTTTCCAATTAAACTTACGAATTGCCGTGATTTCATTTTCCTCGTTATTTGTCTTTATCTTAATTACACCCTTGACATTATTTAATGACTCAATACATTTACCAATGGCATTACTTATGCTGCCATCAAGGCAAATTTCTCTGGATTGCACAAGATCAAAACTTTTATAGCCGTATTTTTTAAATACTGCTCTTCTGCGCAGATAATCTAAAAGAATAACACCGAAAGAAGCGCCCAATCCGGAAATAGAACCATAAATGGCAGCATAGCAG
>CAZDRW010000554.1:0-2854 GCA_964507555.1 uncultured Desulfarculaceae bacterium | reverse complement strand
GAAAGAAGTCGTCCTCCAAAAATCCGCCCAGCACGGCGTTGGCCACGTCGCCCACGCCTGATTGCCAGGGTAGACCGGCGGGCAGGCGGCCCTGCTTAACCTCGTGCTGCACGAAATCCAGAATCTGCTCGGCAATGAGGAGCGCCACCTCGTCGGGCTCGTTGAATATGGCGCAGGAGTCCTCCTCCTTGCTGGCCAAAATGGCCACCACCCGATCCGGGTTGCACTCCATGAAGGGCTTACCCACGCGGTCGGAGGTGCGGTAAATGGGTATGGGCATGCGGTAGGGCGGGTCCTCGGGGATGTAGATGTCGTGGATGCCTTCCAACTCGGGCGGCTCCGCCCCGCTCATTTCGATGATTATCTTCTTGGCCTCGCGCACATAGGTGGGGGTGTTGCCCACGCTCATGGTGGGGATCAAATGACCCCTTTCAGTGATGGCCAAAACCTCCACCACGGCCACGTCCACCGGACCCCACTCACCGGACCGCACCAGGGGCGGCAACTGGGAAAGGTGGTCGTCCTTGAACAGAATCTCCTCGCGGTTGATAAGCTCCCGCATGTTGCGGTCGCTCATGTAGGGCCTGCGCCAATTCACAATGCCGGCCCGGGCCATGATGCCATCCACCTGTTCGCCGGTGGATGCCCCTGCATAAACATTGACTTTAAGGCGCTCGCCGGCCTCAGCTCTATTCACCAACTCGCGTGGTATGAGCTTGGGATAGCCGGCGGTAAAACCGCTGATGAACAGGTTGGCGCCGTCTTGGATATGTGAAGCCGCCTGGACGCTATCCATGACTTTGTCGCGCAAGGGCGCGTAGCGGATGCGGTCGTTTAGCATTTATCTGCTTCCTTGCTTAAGCACCCCATGCGTTTCCATGCGATGCATGGGGGCTACATAATCGTATTGGGTGAAAATCAAATATTGAAGCTCTGGCGTATTCCTCATGTTGTGCTTACCGGCTTTAGGGAAGGCCTTCGCATCTTTTATATAATTATCAGCCCCGCTTGGCAGTATTTCAAGCCCAACCCCTGGCGACAAAAACCAGCGGCCGGCGGGGTGATCCCGGCCGGCCGCTACTGGCGCCCCCCATGGCAGCGCTTAAATTTTCTTTGCCCTATCTAGTGGATGCCCCGCGCCCCGGCCGGCGGCGGCACCGGAAGCGCCGCGCCGCTGCCGTACTCGTCGGCGCCTATGTCAAAAGCGCCCGTGCGCACTCCGCCGTCGTAGTCATAGAAGTCGACCCCGGTTTGGCTGTAGGTGAACCCAGCGTCTATGCAGGGGCTGCCCTCCGCCAGGTGATAGCTGGCGTTGAGGCCGGGATCGCCCAGACTGGAGTCCGAGTCGCCGCCGATATGGCCTTGCCAGCCGCCCAGGTCGCCCGCAAAGGAACTGCCGGGCCGGCGGTCTTCGAAAAACGCCGATGCGCCCTGGACATAATAGCGGTTGTTGCTCATGATGGGCATGCCGCTAAGTCCGTTCATGCCCAAGTGCTCGTCGGTGTGGCGGATGCCCACCATGGGCGCGGCCGAGGTCTCTGGATTCAGCTGGGCCACGATGTTGTTGCGCAAGGTCACATTGACACTGGCCGGGCAAGGCACGCCGGGCTCCCAATCATGAAACGGCACCCCGAAATAAAGCGCGGCATGACCGCTCTGGGCCACATTGACCAGGGTGTTGTTGTAGACCTGCGCGTTCTTTGCCGCATAGATGCCGATGCCGGCGTAGGCAGTGTCCACGATGATGCAGTTGCGCACCACGCCGTCGATGTTTTCGTAGTAGCCTGAGTTGACCCCGGTGTCGAACCACTCGGGGCTGGTGTCAAAGCCCACGGCCACGCCCAGTTCGCCGATGCGCATGATGAGGCAGCGCTCAATCACGCTTCCGATGGAGCCGCCCTTGGCATAGACGCCGGTGGTGGCGATGTCGTGGATATAGCATTCCTGCACCAGCATCCGATCGGCGTTCACGTTGTCAATGCCCTCGGCATTGCTGTCATCGCGCCGGCCCGAATTGAAAATCTCGCAGCGCCGGATGACCACGTCGTCGCAGCCCGGGGTGATCTTCACGCAGTCCCGGCCCGTGTCGTGGATGCGGCAGTCTTCTATGGTGATGCGGCCGGCTGCTTCGATCGTGGCTTCACCCCAATCCCAGTTGGATTCGGTCTTTATGCCATAGTAATAGCCGCCGACAATATCCAAGCCCTGCAGGCGCCCGCCCGCGGCGTTGATATAAAAACGGATAACGTTATCAAGGTCGCTATCGTCTATGGGCGCGGAGATAACGGCGGTTTCGCCGGGATAGGAGCGGATAGTGATATCAGGCTGGCGCACCGTGACTCCACCGGCATAGGTGCCGCCGCGCAAGGTGATGGTGTCGCCGGGACCGGCCACGCTAAGCGCGTGGGCCAAGCTGGCGAACGGCGCCTGTAGGGTGCCACCGGCGCCGTCGTTGCCGCCGGGCGCCACCAGCCACTCGGCCGCTTGGGCCGGCAAAACAAACGCTGTCAGCATGAAAAGCAAAGCGGTAAAGCCGGCCGCCCGGCGAAGCCTATGGGCCTGATGCTGCATGGCGGAAACCTCCTGCATGATGATTTTGTGCGAGGCCCAGGCCACCCCCCAAAGCAGCTCAGCCTGAAGATATATTATCAAGCATAATTGGGATTAACTACTAACTAAATTTAGGCGAGTCACCACGAAATCAATCAGGCCTTACCTGCGCGTCTTTGGGAAGGCTGGCAAGCAGTTTGCCGTGCCCTAAAAACGCGACCAGCAGGCGATTGACGAAACCGGGGTTTTCCTGATGGGGTAAATGGCCGGTATTCTGGACCACCCTGAATTCGGAACTGGTGAG
>CAZDRW010000553.1:0-2856 GCA_964507555.1 uncultured Desulfarculaceae bacterium | reverse complement strand
TACCGTACCTTTGGTGGAGGCGGGGGGAATCGAACCCCCGTCCGGAAGCTTTCAACCCAAGCATCTACATGCGTAGTCAGTGTTTTATTTTCTCGCCTCTTTGGACCCCCGCTGACAGGGTTCTTGGGAAGCCAGTCCGACCTTTGTTTTCGGTTCCCAGCCTGCCGGGCTCTGCTGGGACCCTATCCCGCTAATCGGCGCCCGACATCAGCCCCGCGGGAGTGGGCTGAGCGAACGGTAGCCTATTTACGCGGCTACGGCGTATGCGTAATCGTCTGCGATTACTTTAAGTTCCCACCGGGTTACGGGCCGGTGAGGCCCCGACATGCCGCTTGAGCATCAACTACCCCCGTCGAAACCATGTCGCCCCCTTTCATTGAAGGGATCTAAATACAATATATACGCGCTTGGAGCCATCGGCAAGGGGCCAACAAGTGAATCTACAATTGGGGCGATAATTTACTGGGTTGACAAGCGGCTGATATTAATGCATAGTCCCCTAGATTAGGGTGCCAAATCACCCACGATCCCTGGCGTTTTTAAATTGCCTGTCTAGCTCGGAGGAGACTTCTGGTGGCGCTTACCAAAGAGAACATCATTGACACCGTGTACGCAGAAACCCAGCTGCCCAAAAGCCGTTCCCGTGACGTGGTGGAACAACTCTTGGAAATCATGAAAGACACCTTGGCGCAAGGCGACGACCTTTTGATAAGCGGATTCGGAAAGTTCATGGTCAAAAGCAAGGCAGCCCGCCGTGGACGCAATCCGCAGACCCGCGCCGATCTCCAGTTGCGCGCCCGCAAGGTGGTGGTCTTCAAAACCTCCGGGGTGTTGCGCAAGTCAATAAACGGCGAATAGGCATCGAGCCGCGAGCAAGGTCGGCTTGGGCTGGCGCTGTCCTGCCAAAGGATGGTGCGTAGATCCCGCCGTTCTCGCGGCCGGTTATGGCAGTAAAAAGGGGTGCTTAAAGCCGGAATTGCATTTCCCGGCCAAGCACCCCTTGTTTTGGGTTTTTTTATCGGGCCTTAAAGCCCGGGCCCCCTTTGCCGCTCCCGGGCGGCCCCAGCCTCCAGCCTATAAGGTCTTATCCGCCTCTTCCCGCCAAGTTAGCTCCGGGCGCTCGTCATCGGCCAGCATCGCGGCGGCGCTTCCGTTGCCCGACTTGGCGCCGTTTATCACCAAGCCCAACTGGCTCACATGGGCGCTCAATTGCTCCGCCTGATTGGCCAGTTCCGTGCTAAGGGCGGCGGTCTCCTCGGAACTGGCCGAGTGGTTTTGGGTGACGCGGTCCATGTCGGCCATGGCCTGGTTGATCTGGTCCATGCCCTGGGCCTGCTCCGCGCTGGCGGAGGCGATCTCGCCCACCAGGTGGCCCATCTTGCTCGCGGTTTGAGCGACATTTTCGAAAGCCTGGCTGGCGTGGGAGACCAGGTCCGAGCCATGCTGAACCCGGTCGATGGTGCGCTCGATCAATTGGGAGGTGTCGTTGGCGGCCGTGGCCGCTTTCATGGCCAGGTTGCGCACCTCGTCGGCCACCACGGCGAAACCAGCCCCGGCTTCGCCGGCCCGGGCTGCTTCCACCGCGGCGTTCAGGGCCAGGAGGTTGGTCTGGAAGGCGATGGCGTCGATGCTTTTTACGATGCCCGCGGTTTCCTTGCTGGCTTGGGTTATCTCCTGCATGGAAGCGGTGAGCTGGGTCATGGCGCCGGCGGCTTCACCGATAATCTGGTTGGATTCGTTGGCTATGTCGTTGGCCTGGCCGGCATGCTCGGCGTTCATCTTGATCATGGAGGATATCTCCTCGATGGCCGCCGAAGTCTCTTCCAGGGAGGCTGCCTGCTGGTTGGAGCCGTCCGCCAGATCCGTGCTGGCCTGGGACATCTCAACCGCCGCGGCGGTGACCCGCTCCCCGCCGTCCTTAAGCCCCGTGATCACCGAGCTGATGGGACGCGTGATGCTCAAGATGGTCAAAATAGCCAGGCCCACGCCCACCGCCACGGCCACGGCCAAACCGATGATCTGAAGCCAGGAAACCCTGGCGATGGTGTCGACCGTGCCGTTAGAGATGGTGGTGGCGTCGCGCAGTCCGGCGAATACGGTGTCGCCCGTGGTCTGCAAAAGATCGGCGCCCAGCTTGGCCTGGCGGGACCTGATGGCGTTCAGGCGGCTCCAGGCGGCCAGGATCTGCTCCATGGCCTCCCGGTAATCGCCGGCGGCCTTGCGGGTGGCGGCGATGCGGTTCTTGTTGTCGGCATCGGTTATGCGAGATTCCAGGTCATTCAGGGCCTTGTCCAGCTTGTCCACCTGGCCCAGGGCCGTTTGCATCACTTCCGGGCTGCGCAGGGCCTGGGCCTTGAAGTTGGCCGTGCGCAGATCGCCGGCCATCTTGTTGATCTGGAAGGCCGAGACCATCAGGCTTTGCTGCTTGCCGAGCGTATGGCCGTCGCTGCCTGAGTAGAGCATACCTTCCATGGCTTCGCTGAGCCCGAAGAAGAGGTCCTGGCAGCTGCTCGTGAACTTGGCCGCGCTGAGGTCCATCCGCGCGCGCAGTTCCTCGATGCGAGCCGTGTTTTTAGAGGTTTCGCTGGCGACCGAGGCGAATGTCTCGGTCAACTCACCGGCTTGGCCGGCGCCTTGGCGCAGGCTGATCAGGCTGGGGTGCTTCCCGGCTAGACTCTTGGCCTGGTCCAAGTTGCTGCGCACCGAGACCAGATACTTGCGGGCTTGAGTCAAATAATCGGACTCGCCGCTCAGCAGGTAACCGTTCATTTGCAATATGGCGTGGGTCGCCTTGTTCTGGATTTGGTAGGCGATGGAAACTTCGGGGATATATTCCTGGGAAAGCCGGGTGGCGTC
>CAZDRW010000552.1:0-2868 GCA_964507555.1 uncultured Desulfarculaceae bacterium | reverse complement strand
GGAGGGGGGGCACGGGGTGTTCACATATTACCTGCTCAAAGGGCTGCAAGGCGAGGCCGACGACAACCGGGATGGATTCGTGACCGTGAAAGAGGCCTATGCCTACCTCTACGACCGCGTAAGATCCGATACGCGGCACTCTCAGAACCCATGGGCGTCGGCCTATGTGAGTGCGGATATCCCGCTTGGAATTTCGGACCGCGAGGTGCTCAATGCCATCAAAAACCTGGCATCAAAGGCCGGCTACGCTCCGCCTTCGGCCAAGCAGATCTCCGGGCTTTTGGCAAATCACGGGCGCCTGTTGGCAGTCACTGAGTTTGAAAACGATAAACGGGCTGCACTGGGGCTGCCCCCGGTGCAGGAGCGCGGCTCGGATTACACCGCCATATTGGGCATCACGCCCGAGGCCAAACCGGCCGGGGAGGATGCGTGATGCGCGCGCTGATGTTTTTGGGCTGCACTGTGCCGGTGCGCAACTTGAATTACGAGCTCTCAGCCCGCAAAGTGGCCGAAGCCCTGGGCGTGGAAATACAGGACATGCCCGATCTGGGCTGCTGCGGCTATCCCCTGAAAAGCTCGGACCAGGACAAGGCTCTGGTTATCGCGGCCCGGGCCCTGGCTCAGGCCCATAAGACCGGTCTGCCCCTGGTGGCCCTGTGCTCGGCCTGCGCCGGCACCCTGGCCGAGGCCGAGCACCAATTGGCCCATAACCCGGAACTTCGGGATAAGATCAACCGGGAGCTCGAACCCTTGGGCCTGGAATACCAGCCCGGCGTCAAGGTCCGCCATTTCGTACGCTTTTTACTTGAGGAGGTGGGGCTGGAAGCGATCCGGGCCAAGATCGTGCGCAAACTGGAGGGTTTCCGTTTCGCGCCCCATTATGGCTGCCACTATCTCAAGCCCAGCGAGATCACCGGCGGCTTCGACGATCCCGAGGATCCACAAACCCTGACCAGACTTATTGAAGTCACTGGCGCTGAATCCCTGAACTATGCCAGCATAAAAGAGTGCTGTGGAGGAGGCGTATTGGGGGCGGACGAGGATCTAGCCTCGCTCATGGCCGGGAAAAAGCTGGCTGAATTGAACGAGGCCGGGGTGGACGGGCTGGCGCTGATCTGCCCTTTCTGCAACGTCATGTACGAGGGGCAGCAAAAAGCCATCGGCAAGAAGCTGGACATCAAGCTCAAGGTGCCGGTGGTATATGTTACCCAGCTTTTGGGTTTGGCTCTGGGAATGAGCCCGGACGAGGTGGGGCTCAAGCTGAACCGGGTCAAGCCCAAGAAACTTTTGGCGGCTTTTAAGGATTAGCTCAGAGGGCTTGAATGAAGTTTCTTTTAATTACACCAGCCGTCGGTCAGGCATCCGGCGGCGCCAATCACAACCCATCCAATTGTATTGGGGAGGTCAAGGTCCATGAAGGTTAAAGATTACAATTTCCCTGATGAACTTTATTACGACAACAACCACTTCTGGGCCCGGGTGGAAGGCGAGGTGGTGGTCATGGGCACCACTGATTTGACCCAGAAAATGGCCGGCGAAATTACTTTTGTGGATGTGCCCGAAGCAGACGACGAGGTGACCCATGGCAAACCATTCGGCTCCATCGAAAGCGGCAAGTGGGTGGGCCGGGTCTACGCCCCGGTTTCCGGCACCATCGCCGAAGGCAACGAGGATTTGGAGGACGAGCCGGAATTGATCAACCAAGACTGCTACGGCAAGGGCTGGATCTGCAAGATCACCCCCAACGACCTGGATGCCGACCTGAAACAACTGATGCAGGGCAAGACCTATGCAGAGTGGGTTGAAAAGGAAATCGTCAAGACCGCGGCCGAATCATAATAGAGAGACCATGGCTGCTAGTTTTTTAAGCCAGAGGACCAGTTTTTACGCGGGAGGCTATTGCGGGCTTCGGCCCCAAAGCTATTTTCGTAGTTCGTCATAATTGTCATCATCAAGGGGAGCGGCCTTATCCGGCGCTCCCCGGTCTTTTCGAGCGCCCGGCGGCGGCCCTAAACCAAGCCGGGTGAGGAGGTGCGAGTCATGGACCTTGAAACCCAATTAAAACAAATCGTAGGGCCCGATAACGTGGTCACCGGCAAGGCGGACTGCTTGGGCTATTCACGCGATATGTCGGTGCACATGGGAATTCCGGACATGGTTGTGTTCGCCAACACCACCGAGCAGGTCTCCCAGATTATGAAAGCCTGTTCCAAGGCCAAGGTGCCGGTGATTCCCCGCGGCGGCGGCACCAGCGTCACCGGCGCGGCGCTGCCCATGGAGGGCGGGGTGCTGCTCAATCTCATCAGGATGAATGAGATTATCGAGGTCAACCTACCCGACCGCTATGTCAGGGTGCAGCCCGGACTGGTCTGCGGCGCGCTCAACGCGATCCTAAGCAAGGACCGCTATTTTTTCCCGCCCGACCCGGGCTCGGCGGCCATCGCCACCTTGGGCGGCATGATCAACACCAACGCCTCGGGCATTCGAGCCGTCAAGTACGGCACCACCCGCGATTTCGTGATGGGCCTCACGGTGGTTCTCGCCGACGGCAGGCTTTTAAAAACCGGCACCCTGGCGCCCAAGACCTCCAGCGGTTACGATCTCACTCACCTGTTCTGTTCTTCCGAGGGCACTCTGGGCGTCATCACCGAAGCCACTCTAAAAATCCTGCCACTGCCTGAATACAGTATTTCCTCGCGCCTGGAGTTCCCGGATATCGAAAGCGCCGGAGCGGCGGTGACCGAGATGATAACCTCGGGCATCCCCATCGCCACCTGCGAGATCCTGGACAACGTCTCCATCGACGTGCTCAAGAAAGCCATCCAGCTTGAAGTGCCCGACGGCGTGGGCTGCATGATCATGATGGAG
>CAZDRW010000551.1:0-2871 GCA_964507555.1 uncultured Desulfarculaceae bacterium | reverse complement strand
TGCACCAGCCGCTGATCGGCATCTTCCCCCAGGCCAAAAGCCAGGGCGATTGGGTGCTGGCCCTGGCCAAGGAGCTGGGCGGCAAAGCGGCGGCGGCGCTTCCCTTCGCCGACACCAAGGCGGCCGTGGCCGCGCGCACGGCCGCTATGGGCGGCCTGGATGCCCTGGCCAAGAAGGGCTACTGGATGCAGGCCAAGCCGGCTTACGGCTTTGCCTTCAAAACCGCCTCCGGCCGCTTGGAGCTGACCCCGCAAGGCTTGGGCGGCAAGCTGCCGGTGCCGGCGGCCTGTATCGCGCCCAGCAAGGAACGGCCGCTTCTCATGGCGGGCATCCCTTCGCTTAGGACCGGGGCCGGCCAACAGCCCCTGAGCCCCTATCAAATCAAGATCCTGGACAACGTCACCCTGGCCCACAAGGACCAGCTGGTGGCGGAAATCAACCCCAAGACCGCCCATGACTTGCACTTGGGCGAGGGGGATGTGGTGGAAATCGCCTCCGCCGCCGGCAAGATCAAGGTCGGGCTGCACCTGTATCATGGTGCGGCGCCGGGCATGGTGTTCGTGCCGGTGGGGCTGGGCCACACCGCTTTTGGCATGTACCTGAAGGACAAGGGCGCCAATTTCTTCGAGGCGGTGGAGGTCGCCGCCGACCCAGGCAGCGGCCTGCCGCAATGGGCGCTAACACCGGTCAGCATCGCCAAGGCGGGGGGAGTGAGCCATGTCTAGTAGCAGCAGCGGCATCAGATACGGCATGGTCATCGATGTGGATAAGTGCACCGGCTGCGGTGCCTGCTCGGTGGCCTGCATGTCCGAGAACAATATCGGCGTGCTGCCCGACGAGACCGACAAGGTCCGCTCCATCACCTGGTTGCGGGTCTATCAGATCGATAACCATAAGCCATACCCCGATACTCAGATCGCGTTCTTCCCGCGGCCTTGCCAGCACTGCGCCGGCGCCCTCGGCCATCACACGCCCTGCGTATCGGTTTGTCCGGCCACGGCCACGGACCGCGATGAAGAAACCGGCATCGTGAGCCAGATTCCCACCCGCTGTATCGGCTGCCGGTACTGCGTGGCGGCCTGTCCTTACCATGCCCGTTATTTCAACTGGTTCGATGTTCCCTGGCCGGATGGCCTGGATCGTCCCTTAAGCCCCTTTGTCGCGCCCCGCATGCGCGGCGTGGTGGAAAAATGCACCTTCTGCTTCCATCGCTACCAACGGGCCAAGAACAAGGCCTTTGTGGACGGCAGCACGGTGGCGGAGAAGGACTATCAGACCGCCTGTACCGAGGCCTGCCCCTCCGGCGCCATTACCTTCGGCGACCTGAACAACCCGGAGCACAAGGTGCATGAGCTCAAAAAGAGCCCCTACGCCTTCCGGCTGTTGGAGAGGCTCCATACCAACACGGCGGTTTATTACATGTCCACCCGCGAGTGGGTGCGGCGCCAGGCGGACAACTACTTGTCCCATGAGAAGCTGGCCAAGGTCCAAGCCGGCGGCGGCCATTAGGCCGAAGGCGGACTGGACCCAAGGTCTACTTATAGATAGTGAGGACACCCAATGGATGATTCCAAGTTCTGGCCAAGGGGAACCACCCGGTGCGGTACCGTACCGTTCGGCCTATGGATGCTCTTCTGCCTGCTTATGTTGGGCTGGGCCCTGGTATCGGCCTTTTTGGTTCTGTACAAAGGCCTCAACCAGACCAACATGAACGACTACTTCGCCTTCGGCGTGTGGATCGTGGTGGATTTGGCGGTCATAGCCTTGGGCGCGGGAGCATTCTTCACGGGCTTCATGACCTATGTTCTGAAGCGCGAGGAGCTGAAGAATATTATCAACGCCGCGGTGATCATCGGCTTCATCTGCTATTCCGGCGCCATCTTGATGCTGGGCATTGACATCGGACAGCCCATACGCGGCTGGTTCGGCTTCTGGCACGCCAACGTGCACTCCATGCTCACCGAAGTTATGTTCTGCATCACCACCTACCTGATCGTGCTGATCGTGGAGTTCGTGCCGCTGATCCTGGAAAACCGCCAGATCAACAAGGTGCCGGACCTGCACTTCTTCGCCCACAATCTGCACACCATCATGATCGTGTTCGCGGCCACCGGAACCTTCCTTAGCTTCTTCCACCAAGGCTCCCTGGGCGGCATGTACGGCGTGCTTTTCGCCCGGCCTTTCGCGGCCCGCACGGGAGTGCTGATCTGGCCCTGGACCTTCTTCCTGTTCATCTTAAGCGCCATCGCAGCCGGGCCGTCGTTCACCACCAGCATCGTGATGATCACCGAGATCGTAAGCGGCAAGAAACTCACCACCCAGAAGACCAAGGCCATGATGGCCAAGGTGAGCGGCTACTTGCTCCTGTTCTACCTGGTGCTCAAGATCTCCGACACCCTGTACTGGGCCTTTGTACAGACTCCGGGCATGGGGCTTTCCCCCAGCGTCTACTATCAAGCGCCCTACGGCACCTGGCTACTTATCGCGGAACTGGGAATCGGCGGCATCCTGCCCTGCATCCTGCTGCTGTCGCCCCAGGTGCGCAGCAGCTACTTCATACTCCTGGTGGCCATGCTGCTGAACTGCTTCGGCGTTACTATGAACCGCTTCGTGATGACCATTCAGTCGCTGGCCATCCCGGTGCTGCCCTTCGAGAAGTTCATCGCCTACCTGCCCACCTGGCAGGAGTGGGGCATCAGCGCCGGCGTGGTGGCTTATGGATTCATCGTATTCTCTTTGGCTTACCGCTACCTGCCGGTTTTCCCGCAGGAGCCCAAGCTGAACCCCACGGACTAAGGAGGCGTTATAATGCTACCTTTTGTATTTGAGTGGCGCTGGGACATTGGCCACGGGGTTTTCATGGGGCTCTTT
>CAZDRW010000550.1:0-2871 GCA_964507555.1 uncultured Desulfarculaceae bacterium | reverse complement strand
TACCCACCATCGCGGTGCAGCCGCCGGCCGATCCGAAAGCCCTGGCCAACGCCTGCGCAAACATCGAGGCCTATGATTGGCTGGTCTTCACCAGCCCCAACGGGGTGCAGGCTTTTTTCAAAGCCCTGGATGCGGCAGGCAAGGATTGCCGCGCACTGCACCGGGCCAAGGTGGCGGCCATCGGCCCGGCCACCGGCAAGGCTGTGGCCAAACGGGGCGTGAAGCCCGACGTGGTGGCGCGGACCTTTGTGGCCGAGGGGCTTTTGGAGGCCTTGTCAGCATTTGATCTGAACCAAGCCAAGATCCTGCTGCCGCGCGCGGCCCAGGCCCGCGAGGTGCTGCCCGAAACCCTGGCTTCCCGCGGAGCCCTGGTG
Organism: uncultured Desulfarculaceae bacterium; assembly: GCA_964507555.1. GTDB lineage: Bacteria > Desulfobacterota > Desulfarculia > Desulfarculales > Desulfarculaceae > Desulfocarbo. The sequence continues at coordinate 2,497 of CAZDRW010000550.1, read as the reverse complement.
GAGGTGGTGCCAGCCTATGAAACCGTGGCGCCCGTAGGCTCGGCCGAGGCCCTTAAGCAAGCCATGGCTGATGGCTTTAATGCGGTGACCTTCACCTCCAGTTCCACGGTGACCAATTTCCTGGCGCTCATGGATGATATCGGCAGGCAGGAACTGATCCGCCGCAGCCAATCCGGGGAAATCATCGTGGCCAGCATCGGGCCCATCACTACCCAGACCGCCCGCGATGCGGGGATCACAGTGCAGGTGGAGCCCAGCGCCTTTACCATCGACGACCTGGTAGAGGCACTGGCCGGCCATTTCGCCTCATCCGCTTCCTGATGCCCGGCGATCTCTTCACGGAACCAGCCGCGCTAAAGGGCCTCAACGAGGCCCAGCGCCACGCCGTGTCCTTGGGCAAGGGCCCCATCCTGGTCATCGCCGGGGCCGGCACCGGCAAGACCCGCACCCTGGTGCACCGGGTGGCCTATTTGGTGGAGCAGGGAGTGGCGCCGGAAAGCATCCTCTTACTCACCTTCACCCGCCGCGCGGCCGAGGAGATGCTGACCCGGGCACGCCGTTTGAACCCGGCCTGCGCCGCGGTACCCGGCGGCACCTTTCATTCGGTGTGCCATAGGCTTTTGCGGTCCTACGGCGAACGCATCGGACTCAGCCAGCGCTTCACGGTGATCGACCAGGCCGACTGCCAGCAGATCATCAAGGGCGCGGTGGATGAGCTGGGCCTGAAAAGCGCCGGCGAACGGCGTTTCCCCAAGAACCGCACCATCGCCGACCTCATCAGTAAAAGCCGCAACCAGGAGCTCGGCCTGGAAGAAACCCTGGAGTCCTACGCCAGCCATCTTCTGGACTACAGCGACCGCATCTTTGCTGCGGCGAGCGCCTACACCCAGGCCAAGCGTGAGCAGCACCTGGTTGATTACGACGACCTTCTGTTCCTCACCGAAAAGATGCTGAAAGAGCATCCTGACCTGCGCGAGCAGCTCAACAGGCGCTGGCAACACATGCTGGTGGACGAATACCAGGACACCAACGCGGTGCAGGCGCGATTGGTGGAGCTTCTTACCGGGCCGGAAAAGAACGTCATGGTGGTGGGCGACGATGCCCAATCCATCTACGCCTTTCGCGGGGCCCGCCTGAGCAACATCCTGGAGTTTCCTGAAGCTTTCCCGGGCACCCGCCTGGTGAAGCTGGAGCGCAACTACCGCTCGGTCCAGCCCATCCTGGACCTGACCAACGCGGTTATCGCCCAAGCCCGCCACCGCTATGAAAAGCGCCTGTATTCGGAAAAGAACGAAGGCCCCAAGCCCGAACTGCTGCGCTCCCGCGACCAGCGCGGGCAATCGCGCCTGGTGGTGGAGCGCATCGTCAAGCTTCTGGACCGGGGGGCCAAACCCGAGCAGATCGCGGTGCTCTTCCGGGCGGGCCGCGACTCCTTTGATTTGGAGAACGAACTCAAGGCCGAACGCCTGGCCTTTGTCAAATACGGCGGCATCCGTTTTGTGGAACTGGCTCATGTCAAAGACGCCACCGCCCACTTAAGGGTGGTGGCCAATCCCACGGACTTCCTTTCCTGGCAGCGCCTTTTGATGCTGCTGCCAGGGGTGGGGCCCAAGACCGCCCAGCAGATCATCGCCCATTTGGTGGCCGAAGGCGACCCAGAGGGCTACGCCGCGCGCCTGGCCAGCGCCCCCCAAGCTAAGCGCATCGCCCAGATGGCCGAACTGGCCGCGCTCATGGAATCCTTGCACGCGCCCGATCTTAGTCCAGTAAAGGCGGTGGAAGAGGTTTTGGACTATTACACCCCCATCTGCCAGGAAGCCTACGAGGACTATCCCCGACGTCTGAAGGACCTGGAGGAGCTGCCGGCCCTGGCCAGCCAGAGCAACAACCTGGCCGAGTTCATGGCCGAGGTGGTGCTGGATCCGCCCGAAGCACCCGGCCAGACGGCGCTCAGCAGTCAGCCGCTGACCCTTTCCACGGTTCACTCGGCCAAGGGCAAGGAATGGGACCACGTATTCGTCATCTGGGCGGCGGAGGGCCGCTTCCCCTCCTTTCCTAGCCTGGAGGATGACGACGCCCTGGAAGAGGAACTGCGGCTTTTTTACGTGGCCTGCACCAGGGCGGCCAAGGAACTGGTCCTACTGGCGCCGCGGGAGCACTATTTCGAGGGCACCGGCTGGCGGCCGGTGCCGGTGTCGCGCTTTGTGGACGAGGTGTCACCCAGCCTCATGGCCCAGCCGGCCGCAGGACCGGTCTTCCCGGTTGCAGAGCCGGAAGAGGCCCCCGTCACCCGGGGCAGCGGTCATCAAAACCGCGCCTTCCCGGTGGGGCAAAAAGTCACCCACAAAACTTTCGGCCAGGGCAAAGTCATGGGCTACCAGGGCGACAAAAAAATAATAGTTTACTTCGCCAAGTTCGGGCTTAAGATACTGCTGTTGGAATTCGCCAATCTCCAGCCGGCCTGACATCAGGGCCGCAACTCGCGAGAACCAGACAT
>CAZDRW010000549.1:0-2874 GCA_964507555.1 uncultured Desulfarculaceae bacterium | reverse complement strand
CCAGGGCGGACATCGAGGACGCCGCGGCCCAGATGACCCGCTACGACTTTTTGGCCCTGCCCGTGGTGGATGCGGATAACCGGCTGGTGGGCATCATCACCTATGACGACATTTACGACATCATCGCCGAGGAAGCCACCGAGGACATGTATCGCCTGGCCAACCTGGACGCCACCGAGAAAATCTCCGCGCCCTTACTGCGCTCGGTGCGGCTCAGGGTGCCCTGGCTCCTCACCAATCTACTCACGGCTCTGGGCGCCGCCATCGTCATCAGCCGCTTCACCGACAGTATCGAAAAAGTGGTGGCCCTGGCCTCCATGATGACCATGGTGGCTTCCCTGGGCGGCAGTGCCGGCACCCAGACCCTCACGGTGGTGGTGCGCTCCATCGCCCTGGGAGAGGTGAGCCTAAAGGATAATTGGCGGGTGCTCTGCAAAGAAACCGGCATCGGGCTTTACACCGGCTGCGTGGTGGGGCTGGTAATCGGCCTGGTGGCCTGGGCCTGGTTCCACAACCCCTGGCTGGCCGGCATCTTGTGGGTGGCCATGACCCTCAACCAGGTCCTGGGCGGGCTAATGGGCGCCTTGGTGCCCCTGGTCATGCGCAAACTGGGCCGCGACCCGGCCTTGGGCTCCAACATCTTCGTGACCGCCTCCACCGACATGGGCGGCTTCTTGATATTCCTGGGGCTGGCCACGCTGTTGATGAGCCATCTTCTAGTGAGCGGCTAGAAGCTCCCCTTCCTGCGCCCCATGGCCGGCCCGGAACACGCCGCGGCCTGTCACAGCACCCGGGAGCCCAGTTCGGCCACGGCCGAACGCTCACCCTTGATAAGGGTTATGTGCCCGGCCAATTCTTCGCCTTTCATGCGCTCCACCAAGACGGTCAAACCGTTGGAGGCGGCATCCAAATAGGGATGGTCGATCTGCTCGGGATCGCCGGTGAACACGATCTTGCTGCCCTCGCCTACCCGGGTGACCAGGGTTTTCACCATGTGGGGCGACAGGTTTTGGCCCTCGTCGCAGATGATGAATTGCCGGGGTATGCTGCGGCCGCGCAAATAGGTCAGCGCCTCCATCTCCAAAAGCCCCTGGGAGAGCAGGTATTCCTCCGGGCCGAAGGCCTTGCCCCCCCGCGCGCCGCCGGGCAGGGGATAACCCCTGAAAAGATAGGCCAGGTTGTCATATATGGGCTGCATCCAGGGTCTTAGCTTCTCTTCTTTTTCGCCGGGCAGATAACCCAGGTCGTTGCCCATGGGCACCACCGGGCGGGTCACCAAAAGCCGGTCAAAGGTCTTATCCTCCAGCACCCGCTCCAAACCGGCCGCCAGGGCCAAAAGGGTCTTGCCGGTGCCCGCCGCTCCGGCCAAGGTCACGATCTTCACCGAATCATCCAAGAGCAGATCCAGGGCAAAACGCTGTTCCTTATTGCGCGGCTTGATACCCATGCATTCGCCCTCCACATGCACCAAGGGGCGCAGCAGGCCGCCGCTCCAGCGCCCCAAGGCCGATAGCGAGGGGTTGTCCCGGCACTTGGCCACCATGAACTGGTGGGGATAGGTCCGGCGGCGCTTGCTCAGGCGCAAGGCGCCGTTTTGGTAGAACGACTCGATATCCTCCGGCTCCAAAATAATTTCGCGCGCGCCTTTATACAGGCTCTCAAAATCCACCTTATCGTTTAGGAGGTCCTCGGCGGGGATGCCCAGCACGTCGGCCTTGAGCCTTAAGTTGAGGTCCTTGCTGACCAGAGCCACCGTGCCCGCCCCGTCCTGCTTGAGATTCCAGGCCACGCCCAGGATGCGGTTGTCGGGCTTGGATAAATCCAGAATGTCGGGGAAGCCTTCGGCGAAATCCGAATGGTTCAGCTCGATGCGCAGCGAGCCGCCATGGGGCAGATCCACGCCTTCGGAAAGCCGGCCCTTCTGGCGCAGCTCGTCCAAGTGCCGCGCCACCATGCGGGCGTTGCGGCCGATCTCGTCCTGCCGGCGCTTTTGATCGTCCATCTCCTCGATGACGGCCAAGGGCAGGACCACCTGATTTTCTTGGAAGGCGAAAAGGGCTTGGGGGTTATGCAGAAGAACATTGGTGTCCAGCACGTATGTCTTCATCAAGGTAGGCACCTCCCAGGTATGTGGTTGGAGAGTGCACCGCAAATCTTAGTGTAGTATAAACCAGCTAACCCCTACATGTGGTGATTTTCCTGCTTTGACGCCAAAAAGTCACCACGCCAGCCCGCGCCCCAAAAGCGCGCGCTTGCACGGCCCCGTCAAGGCGTTCCGGCCTTTAACCAAGCCCTCTAGAAGGCTAATCGCCGGGCTGGGTTGCAAACTATGCTGGCATTAATAGTGATGGCAATAATCTAAAAGGCAGCCGGCCGGATCATTTTCCCGCGTCGAAGCTCGCGCCCAGGGTGAGGAGCCGGCCCATCTCGGCGGCGCTCACCGCCGGGCTGAACAAATGGCCTTGCATCTCATGGCAGCCTTTTTGCCGCAGGAAATGATACTGCTCCAGGTTTTCCACCCCCTCGGCCACCACCTCCAACTCCAGGTCATGGGCCATGGCGATGATGCCGGACACGATGGCCGTATCGTTGGGCTCGCCAGGCAGGCCCCGGATGAAGGAACGGTCTATCTTCAAGACGTCCAGGGGGAAGCGCCTGAGATAGTTAAGGGAGGAATAGCCCACCCCGAAGTCGTCCATGGCCAGCCGTACGCCCATTTCCTTGAGGCGGCCCATGGCGGCGATGGCCCCTTCCACGTTATGCATGATGACGCTTTCGGTCATCTCCAGTTCCAAAGCCTGGCTGGGCAGCCCGGAACCCACCAAGGCGCTCTCCACCATCATCACAACATCGTGCTGCCACAAGAGCTGGCGG
>CAZDRW010000548.1:0-2888 GCA_964507555.1 uncultured Desulfarculaceae bacterium | reverse complement strand
CATCGTGTCCGGCGGCGTGCGCAATGAAGAGCACCTGGAAGTGCTGGAGGCCATGCGCGCCAAATGCGGCGTCCTGGTGGCCCTGGGCACCTGCGCCACTCACGGCGGCATACCGGCGCTCATAAACGGCACGGTTAATAGTGATCTGATGGAGCGATATTACCGCGGATGCGAGACCAACGACCCGGCGCCCGATCCCACAGACGTAGTGCCTCCCTTTCTCGACCGGACCTATGCCCTGGACGAGAAGGTGAAGGTCGATCTTTATTTGCCGGGCTGCCCGCCGCATCCCGACCAGATTGCCGAGGCCATATTGGCGCTGGTGGAAGGCCGGCCGCCGGTGCTGCCCAGCAAAAGCGTGTGCGATACCTGCCCCACCATCCGTGAGGGCAAGGGGCAGTTGAAGACCGTGCGGCGTTTTTTGCAGAACGCCCAATACGATGCGGAAAAGCCCCTGTCCGAGATGCGCTGCCTGCTGGAGCAGGGCCTTTTGTGCATGGGACCGGTCACCCGGAGCGGCTGCGCGGGCGTGAATGGCGACGGGCCGCGCTGCCTCAAGGCCCGGGTACCATGCCGGGGCTGCTACGGACCGGTGCAGCAGAACGGCAACCAGATGCTGGACATGCTGAATGCGCTAGTCTCCAACGGCATTGACATAAAGACCCTGCCCGATCGCACCGGCGGTTTGCTGCGCTTTTCCGGCGCGCACGGCCGGCTGCGCCCCCGGCCGGCGGCCAAGTAAGGGATGTGATTCATGGCGAGGACCATAAACATACAGCCGGTGACCCGCATAGAGGGTCACGCGCGCATAACCATACAGTTGGATGATGAAGGCCGGGTGACCGACAGCAAACTGCACATCATGGCCATGCGCGGTTTCGAGAAGTTCATCGAGGGCCGGCCTGCCGAAGAGGTGCCCCGCATCGTCAACCGCATCTGCGGCATCTGCCCTTGGATGCATCACACCGCCTCCAACAAGGCGGTGGACGGCTGCTTCAAGGCCAAGGTGCCGGCGGCAGGCCAAAAGCTGCGCGAGTTGATGCAGGTGATGGCCCACATCAACGACAAGATACTCCATTTCTTCTTCCTGGCCGCGCCGGATTTCGTGCTGGGCGCCGGGGCGGATTACAAGGTGCGCAACGTGCTGGGCATCGTGCAGGCGGCGCCCGAACTGGCCACCCGGGTGGTCAAGATGCGCCAGGCGGGCCAGATGATGCTGGAGCGCTTTGCGGGCAAGGTGATCCATCCCGTGGCCATGGTGCCGGGCGGCTTCGCCAAACCCATGAGCGAAAAAGACCGCACCGAGCTCTTGGCCGATGCCAAGGAGCAGCTTGAGTTCGCCAAGTTCTGCATGAGCTATGCCAAGGAAAATATTTTTTACAAGCTGGACGAGGATGCAATAAACCTGGGCCAGGTCACCACTGGCTTTTTGGGCTTGGTGAATCCGTCCGACGGCGCCTTGAATTTCTTCGACGGTGTTTTACGCTTGATGAAGCCGGACGGTTCCTATTCTGATTTCAAATGTGAACAATACACCGACTTCCTCGGCGAGCACATCGAATCCTGGTCCTACAGCAAGTTCCCCTACGCCCGTACTTGGGGCGAGGGCTTCTCCATGGACCTGAAGGCGCCCAAGGGAATCTACCGGGCCAACACCTTGGCGCGCCTGAACGTGTGTGACCGCATCAACACTCCGTTGGCCCAAGCCGAGTTGGACGAATTCCGCCAGCGTTTCGGCCGTCCCGCGCAAAGCACCACCCTGTATCATTGGGCCAGGCTGATCGAGCTGGTCCACGCCTGCGAGCGGGTGCTGGAACTGTTGGAGGATGAATCCATAACCGACCCTGTAGTGAGGATTCCGGTGGAGCCTAAAGCAGGGCGCGGGGTGGGATGCGTGGAAGCGCCCCGCGGCAGCCTGATCCATGATTACACCACCGATGAAAACGGCTGCATCGCCTCGGCCAACATGATCGTGGGCACCACCCACAATATCGCCCCCATGAATATGAGTGTAAGGCGGGCCGCCCTGGATGTGATCAAGGGCGGCGCCGTAACCGAGGAGGCCCTCAACAAAGTGGAGATGGCTGTTCGCTGTTACGACCCGTGACTGAGCTGCGCAACTCACCGCCTGGACGGCGGCCGCGTGGTGGACATCGAGGTGTATGACGCAAAGGGCCGGATTATCGGCGGGTCCCCGGCAGGCTTGTAAGGCGCCGGAGAAACCCTGCGCGCAAGCCACTCAGGAGAGCGAGAGATGGCTGATAAAAAGAAAAAGCGCACCAAAGTGCGCGTGGAAAGAATCGACACCAAGTGCGGAGCGGTCGACCACATGACCGTGGACGAGATCCGCTCACGCGCCATTGGACCTGATGTGGAACTGGCCTGTCCCCGATGTGGCGAGATCCATTTGACCGATGAAGATGCCTGCGAGGCCGCAGCCCGCAAGATCAGCGATCGGGAAAAATTTAAAGCCATAAAGGAAGAGGCCGAGGAGGAGGCTGAATAGCCGCCTGGACTTTGGAGCCCTTGTGACGCTCCCTTAAACACGCCCCACAGGCATGGGGGCCGGCCGTGGTTTTATCCTCTGGATAGATCTAGGGCCGGTCCCCAGCCGACCATTTCGCAAGGCAAACGATATTGCGTCTGGATGCCCTAATTTTTGATTTTGACGGCACCTTGGCCGAGCTGAACATCGACTTTGCCTGGTTGCGCCAAGAGGTGCACGGCCTGGCAAGGCAGCTGGGGTTCTCTGATCAATGGCCCGGCGGTTACCTATTGGAGGAGGTGGAGGCGCTGGCAGGCGAGCTGGGGGCGGACTTTGCCCAAAACGCCATGGCTTTTATCCAGCAGGCCGAAATGGATGCGGCCGCGCGCGGCCGGCTTTTCCC
>CAZDRW010000547.1:0-2897 GCA_964507555.1 uncultured Desulfarculaceae bacterium | reverse complement strand
AACATGAAGGACCTGCTGCCCATCCTGGAGCAGATCGCCAAAATGAGCCGTCCGCTGATCATCGTGGCCGAGGACGTGGAGGGCGAAGCCCTGGCCACCTTGGTGGTCAACAAGCTGCGCGGCACCCTGCAGGCCTGCGCCGTGAAGGCCCCCGGCTTCGGCGACCGTCGCAAGGCCATGCTGGAAGACATCGCCATCCTCACCGGCGGCACCGTGATCTCCGAGGACCTGGGCGTCAAACTGGAGAGCGCCAGCCTTAACGACCTGGGCACCGCCAAGCGCGTGACCATCGACAAAGACAACACCACCATCGTGGACGGCGGCGGTGCCCGTAGCGCCCTGGAAGGCCGCGTGAAGACCATCCGGGCCCAGATCGAAGAGACCTCCAGCGACTATGACCGCGAGAAGCTGCAGGAGCGCCTGGCCAAGCTGATCGGCGGCGTGGCGGTGATCAACGTTGGCGCGGCCACCGAGACCGAGATGAAAGAGAAGAAAGCCCGCGTGGAAGATGCCCTTAACGCCACCCGCGCGGCGGTGGAAGAGGGCATCGTGCCCGGCGGCGGCGTGGCCCTCTTGCGCTGCATCGACGCGGTAGGCAAGGCCCGCGACAAGGTCAAGGGCGAAGAGAAGTTCGGCGCCGACATCGTCATGCGCTCCCTGGAAGAGCCCCTTCGTCAGATCGCCGCCAACGCCGGCCAGGAAGGCTCGGTGGTGGTGGAAAAGGTTAAGGGCCAGAAGAACGCAGAGGGCTATAACGCTGACACCGACAAGTATGAGGACCTGTTGAAGGCCGGCGTCATCGATCCCACCAAGGTGACCCGTTTCGCCTTGCAGAACGCCGCTTCCGTGGCTTCCTTGCTGCTCACCACCGAGTGCATGATTGCCGAGAAGCCCGAGCCCAAGGGCGGCGGCGCTCCGGCCATGCCTGGCGGCATGCCCGGCGGCATGGGCGGCATGGGCGGCATGTACTAGGCCGTTAAAACCCCCGCAAGCCCGGTGCCGTTATAAGCAAACAAAGGCCGGGCAATTGCACAGCAGCCAAACGAGGGCCGGGACCGAAAAGGTCCCGGCCCTTTTTTTGCGGCGGCCCAGATTCAATACTCCCCCTGCCGGGCGTGATCGCAAAATGCCGTGCCCGCGGTTTTGCTCCCGGCCCACCATCAATGCTTGCCATGCCGGGCCGGGCGGGGTAGAAATCGAAAAAGGGAGGAGTTAAAGCTATGGACGCCCAAGGGCTGGCCCGCTATCTGGAATTCCATCCGACCTGGAAGTCTTTTTCCATTTATTTCTTCGGGGTCATCATTTTTTTCGTGGGTCCCATCATCAACCCCGACGCGCCCATCCGGCCGGCGTTGTCCGAGTTGATCGGCACCTGCTTTCTCGCCTTCATCCTCGTCAAGCGCTTCACCAACATCTATCGCTTGAGCGCTGACAAGCTGGCGCACGAGACCTCTTTCCCCAAGCGCGAGCTGCGCGAGGTGGCGATCAAGGACATCCGCCGCGTAGACCTGCGCCGGGGGGTCACCCAGCGCGCTCTGGGCGTGGCTCATGTCCATGTGTACGTGGAGGGCAAGGAATCCCCGGCCCTCAAACTTTTCGGGGTGCCGGATCCGGTGAGGTTCCGCGACCTGCTGGTGGAATTGGGCGCCATGGACGAAAAAGTCACCGGCGCCTGGCGGCGCTAAGGTAGTGGCTGCGGGCGAGGCCTGGCGGCCGGTGCGGGTGCGCTGGCTGGAAGGATCCAGGGCGCAAGAGACCCCGGTGGCGTTGTGCCTGGAGGGAGTCTGGCAGCCGGTGGAGCTTGCGGGCGAGGAATTAAGGCAGGGCCCGGAGCCGGGCGCGCCCCGGCTCCGCAGGTTTTATCTGCGCGGCGGCGGTGCGGTTTATTTTTTGGAAGGGCCCTTTGATGAGGGCGTTTGGAAGCTCCGCGGCCCGCGTTACAGTCTTGACGATTGACAGGCCTTCAAAGCCCGTGCTACATGTTAATTAATAGTCTTAAGACATTAGGGCAGTGCGTCCCTTAAAGGCCCGCGGTTCTTTTGGTAAGGGCCGGGGCGGGGCGTTACCTTGAAGATTTCGCGAGCGCATCCCTTAAGGAGGTTCGAAGATGGTGGCTCTTATCGGCGGCCTGGCTGCCTTGATTTTGGGTGTCATTGGTCTCATCGGTTGGTGGGATGAGTTTCTCTGGCTCTTAAAGGGCGTGATTCCTTTGGTGCTTCTCTTGGGCGGCGCCCTGGCTACCTACCTTGGGGTCGAGGAAATGAAGGACAAGCGCCGGGCCGAGACCGAGCAGGCGCAAGAGCCCTTCCAGCCCCAAGGCGAGGATGTGGATAAGTACAAGCAGGAAGTGGCCGAATTAAAGGCCAAGCTGGCCTCCATGGAGACCGAAGAGAAAAAGGACTAAAAGACGCAATAAGCGGAGTTAAACGCCGGGGCAGTCTGGCGCAGCCGTTAACGGGCGTTCCTTTGCCAAAAGGGACCGCCCGTTCTTTTTCGGGCCCCCAGCCGCGGGTCGGGACCTAGGACGCCTTGCGCATGAGATCCCGCTCGCGCTGGCTCATGCCCGATGCCTGCCATGATTCACAGCGGTAAAACTGACCGCAGGCCCTTTGGTTGAGGTTGCAAATGCCCTTGCCGGCCTCTGACCAGTGATTGCAGGTCTTACATACCTTGCTTTGCCAAGTGTGCATCCAGCCTACCTCCTTACCCCCATTACATTGCGATAACAGCTTATATTAGCACAACATGTAGTGTCAACCTTCTTTACAGGGTGCACGGAGGCAAAACGCAAGCCGCTAATTTAAAATACAAAGTAGTTATTCACAAAAATCACAGGGGTGTGATATGTTCGTTAATACATCTTTGGCCGCGCTAGTTTTAAGCGCAGCAACGTGCGT
>CAZDRW010000546.1:607-2898 GCA_964507555.1 uncultured Desulfarculaceae bacterium | reverse complement strand
TCAGGCCATCGCGGCCAAGGGTATGGGTTCCGGGGGCTCCCGGCTCTGGTTAAAAGCCCTGGGGGTTTGGTTGTCCAGCGAGCTATGAGGCCGCTCCCAGTTGTAGTCTTTCCTCCATGCCTCGATCTTGGATTTGGCATCCTTCAGCGAGGCAAACCGGTTCTGATTAAGGCACTCCAACCGACAATCGGCCTCCAGAGGGATCAAGTGCCGGCTCAAGCAGCCGCTACTACAGGTAACTAAATTGCCTTCCAGCCGTTCCTCCAGGTGCCGTTGCTAAAGTCCGTTCGCCAGTTTATTAGCAGTAGTTGACGAGGTGTCATTACGGTGCAATATTTTAATTATAAGCGTTTTAGCATTCGGAGTCGGAAGGAGGCCGCCAAGCGGCGCAGGGGCCTAGAAGACCAAGCCGCTTTACTTTATGCCCGATCGACACGATTAGGAAAAGGAATTAGCAACTCATCAGAGTCCCGGTCGGCTGCCGCGTATGAAAATTGCCTGAACCGGTCATCGAACTAGCTCCCAGCCCTTTTCTTCTGCATTCGCGGGAGGCTATGCCATGGATTGGAGTTTCTACCTTCCCATCGCCGGTCACAGCCTCAACATTTTCGTCTTGTTGGGCTTGGGGGCGGCCGTGGGCTTCCTGTCCGGTCTCACGGGGGTGGGTGGCGGCTTTCTCATGACCCCGCTCTTGATCATGGGCGGCATTCCCCCCACCATTGCAGCGGCCTCGGACTCCAATCAAATCGTGGCCGCCACTACCTCGGGCACCTACGCCCACTACCGCATGGGTAATGTGGATTTGAAGATGGGACTGATCCTGTTGGCCGGAGGCTTTCTGGGCGGCACGGCCGGGGTTCAGATCATAAAGCTGTTGCGCCCCCTGGGAGACGCGGACTTCTTCATCAAGACAACCTACGTGGTGATGCTCTCCCTGGTGGGTTCCTACATGCTGGTGGACAGCATTCGCGCCCGCAAACGGGAGGCTGCCGGCGCCGCCCTTCTGGAGCATGCCACCTCTCCCTCCCGCTTCCGCCGGATGGTGAGGGCCCTGCCCTGGCAGACCCATTTCGCCAAATCCAACGTCACCCTTTCACCCATCCTGCCTTTTTTGGTGGGAGCTTTCGTGGGGATGCTAGCGGCCATCATGGGCCTGGGCGGGGGCTTCATCATGGTGCCCATGATGTGCTATGTGCTGGAGATGCCCATGCGCGTGGTGGTCGGCACCAACCTTTTCCAAGAGGTGTTCGTGTGCGCCAACGTGACCATCATGCAGGCCGCCTCCAATCACACCGTGGACCTGGTTCTGGCCATCCTGCTCCTATTGGGTTCCAGCCTGGGCGCCCAGATGGGAGCCCGCTTCAGCCACCGCCTCAAGGCCGACCACCTCAAGACCCTGCTGGCCTGCGTCGTGCTGGCGGTCATGATCAAGATATTGCTGGGACTGGTCCTGTCTCCTCATTACATGCTGGATTTCAAGGGAGGAGAATAAGATGTCTGGTCGTGCCATGCCTAAACGCGCGCCTTTGACCGGGCTGGTTCTTCTTCTCCTCGTGGGCCTGGCCACCTCGGCGGCGGCCGCCGGCAAACTAGTGGTGGAGCCGTCCTCGGTGACCATCAACGCCTTTTTCTCCGGAATCCAGATGACCGTCACCGGCGACTTGCCCCCAGGCAGCCAAGCCGTATTGACCGTCCGCGGCAAAAGAATCGAAGAGGAGTTGATGCGCAAGTCCCGCCATTGGGACCTGTGGATGAACAGCGGCGAGGTAGATATCGACAACGCCCCCCTCCTCTACATGGCCTTCAGCAGCGAGCCGAATCTGCTTTCCCCGGCGGCCGGACAAGTTCCTTGGGGTTATGCGGCCTTGGAGAGAAACGCCCAGTTCATCGGCAGGCTCAAGCCGGTGGAAGATGACACCATCTTTAAGGAGTTCGTCGAGCTCAAGGAGCGCGACGAGCTCTATCACCTCGAACCCGGCGGTCTGCGCATTAACCACGCCAGCCCCGAGCGCTGGCAGGCGCGGGCCGACTTCCGCCTGCCCTCGCGGCTCAAGCGCGGGGTCTACCACGTGTCCCTGTGGGTTCTCAAGGATGGCAAGCTGGTGGAAAAACGCAGCACCACTTTCAAGGCGGAGCTGACGGGATTACCGGCCTTCCTGCAAGTCATGGCGCGTAAGCACGGCGTACTCTATGGCCTGTTGGCGGTGGTCCTGGCCATGGTGGTGGGCATGCTCAGCGGCCTGGTCTTCCACCGCAAGGGCGGGGGGCATTAGTCGAGGCCGCGGGGTCCG
>CAZDRW010000546.1:0-597 GCA_964507555.1 uncultured Desulfarculaceae bacterium | reverse complement strand
CCTTCGGAGAGAAAATAATTATAATCGGTATAATCGATGGTATTAATTCCGGCAGCCCAGTCATATATATTTATCCCCGTATACCAGCTATCAGCGTATAGCTTAACGGGACTATCTGTAAGTTTTCCAACAGTATCAGACGGATCGCAAAGCCCCACGCGGGCCGAGAGGAGGATATCGTGGCCATAATAACCATTTCTCGCGGGTCCTACAGCAAGGGCAAGGAGGTGGCTCAGAGGGTGGCCCAAACTCTGGGTTACGAGTGCATCTCACGAGAGATCCTCTTGGAGGCGTCGGATCATTTCAACATACCCGAGATCAAACTGGTGCGGGCCCTGCACGATGCCCCCTCCATACTGGAGCATTTCACCTATGGCAAGGAGCGCTACCTGGCCTATATAGCCGCCGCCCTCTTGGAACGGGTGCAGAAAAACAACGTGGTATACCACGGCCTGGCCGGTCACTTCTTTCTGAGCGGGGTGTCTCATGTGTTCAGTGTGCGCATCCTGGCCAACCTGGACGACCGGGTGGCTCTGGAGATGGAGAGGGAGGGCCTGAGCCGGGAGCAGACCCTGGACCGCCTGACCAAGGACGACC
>CAZDRW010000545.1:0-2899 GCA_964507555.1 uncultured Desulfarculaceae bacterium | reverse complement strand
CTCCTTGGCCGCGTTCATGATGGCCGCGGCCGGGATGATGGAGTGCTTGCCGGCGAGCGCCACGTAGAGCACGTTGGCGTCCTGCACATCCAGGGGCACCACCTCCTCGCCGCCCTCGGAGCGCCAGCGCTCCAGCACCTCTTTTTCCAGGTTCTTGGCCGCGGTGGCGAAATTCTCCTTGGTCTTTTCGATGGTCTTGCCCTTGGCGATGGACATATCGGCCAGCATGGTCAGAGTCTTGGGTTCCATGTTGGAGGCGATCAAAAGCATTTTGGCGATGCCCTGGATCACGCCGGTGTCGATGCCGAAGGGGCAGAAGGTCATGCAGCGCCGGCAGCCGGTGCAGGTGTAGGCGGTCTCGTAGACCTTTTCCATCCAATGGTCACTAAGCTCCACCGCCTCGTTGAGCTTCTTGGCTATCTTGCCCTTTTTGAAATATTCCTCGTAAAGGCGCCTTATGTTCTGGGCCCGGCCCACCGCGGTGGAGCGCGTTTCGGGGGAGGAGGCATAGGCGTGACAAGCCTCGATGCACAGTCCGCAGCGGGAGCAGTTGTCCAAATACATGCGGGCCGCCTGGCTTAAGCGTTCGGAGAAGGTCTGGATCAATTCTTGTTTCAGTTTGGCATCCATGCGGTTAACCCCTCCTCAGCTTATTCAGCGGGATGGCGAAAAAGGTGTGCATGATCTTGCTGAAGGGCAACACCATTAAAAACAGGTTGGCCAGAAAAACATGCACCACCAGCACCACGTAGTGGCCGCCGTCGATGGTTGCGGCCGGGTCGTCCCAGGAGAAGTGGAACAGGCCGTTCAAGTAGGCGCCGAAGTCCTGCTTGGTCAAAACAAAGCCGTTTTGGCTCCAGGAGTTGGCCCAGGAGATGATGTCGCCGCTCATGGCGATGCAGAACAGCAGGAACAAGAGCAGATAGTCGGCTGGCACCGAGATCTCGCGCAGGGGCGAGGCAAAGCGGCGCAGCAGGAAATAGAGGATGGCGGCGGTGACCACCACCCCGGCCGCGCCGTTGCCGATCATATGCTGCGAGTCCTCGGGGTAGATGTTGAACCAGGGCATTAGATCCAGGTGGGCCAGGATGAGAACGCCAACGCCCAGGTGAAAGAGGATCAAAAAAACCCAGAAGGTCGGGTTGTGGCGGCGCACCGTGGGCATGCTGAGAGCACCCCACACGGCGCTGGGCACCAGGTGGTCCTTGTCCGGGAACACCTTCAAGGTGAAGGGGTGGGCGGGGGCCTTTGCCACCCGCGCCACCTTCACCACGATCCCCACTATGCACCAGGCCACAGCCAGATAGACCATGGGCACGGTAATGAGATAGAAAATCTGGTTGACCATTCTCTTGGCCTCTCCGGCTTAGTTCAGGCGTTTGACAAAGATCTTGATGAATTCGCCCTGCTCGGAGCCCAACACCTCGTTGCCGGAGGTCTCGGCCCAGGCCGGGAAGTCGGACAGCGAGCCGGGATCAGTGGTGTGCACCTCGATCACCTGGCCAACCTCGACCGAGCCGATCTCCTGGCTCATCTTGACCACGGGCATGGGGCAGGGCAGACCTTTCAGATCCAGAATCTTGGCGGCGGTAACTTCGGACATTTGGTTTCCTCCTTATGGCTTTGCCGTGAAAATGAGTAGTCTTTTTATCTTTGCTATTTAAATGAAAAGCTGGTTGGCGGACTTTTTGGAGTTAGCCAGGAAGGTGGCCACGCCCACGAAGTCCATGTTGGGGTAATCGATCAGCTCCTCATGCTTGAAGCCCATCAAGTCCATGGACATCTCGCAGACCTTTATCTCCACCCCGAGCTGGGCCGCTATGTCGAAAAGCTGGTCCAGGGAGGGGGCGTTCTTCTTCTTCATCAGGCTTTTCAGCATGGCGGTGCCCATGCCGGCCATGTGCATCTGGCTGAGCTTCAAGGCGTTACGGCCCTTGGGCAGCATCCAGCCGAACATCTTGGACATGAAGTCCTTGCCGCCGGCCTTCTTCTTGGCATCGCGCAAGGCGGCGGTGCCCCAGAAGGTGAAGAACATGACGACCTTCATGCCCATGGCCGCCGCGCCGGTGGCGATTATCATCGCGGCCAGGAGCTTGTCCAGATCGCCGGAAAAGACCACCATGGAAAGCTTGTTCTCCATGACCACGCCCTGGGGTTTGGGGGCCGGGGCCATTTCTTCCATTTTGCGTGCAGGCTCTGCGTTCATGATTCCTCCAAGATCGAATTATCGGTTTTATTTTGCCGCCGTTTCAGTCGGCCTGGCAGTTGTCCAGGCAGGTCAAGAGCTCGCGCAGTCGGGGTTGGGCCAGGCTGTAGTACATGGCGCCGTTGCGGCGGCCGGTGTTGACCAACCCGCTCATGCGCAGGATGCGAAGCTGCTGGGAGACGGCGGCCGGGCTCTTTTCCAAGCGGCGGGCCATGGCGATCACCCTCTGGTCCGACTGGCACAACATGGAGATGATCCGCAGGCGCACCGGGTGAGCGATGGCCTTGACTATCTCAGTTATGGCATCGGCCCGTTGTTGGTTTTCGGCTAGGCTGCTCATGTCCGGCTCTTTAAAGCTCCTGAGTTATGAATTTCTGCAACTTGCTATGTCTGGGCTATAGGCAGGGAGCGTGCCAATATCACCTCCGGATGGTTATCGCGCATAACATGTTGAAATTAATCAAACTAAAAATCGAACCAGATTATTGCCCCGCACGAAGTGTTCAGATATAATGATTATTGTTTAGACACTGTTTAAACGGTAGGTGAACATGGAGATCGATATCGCTTCCCATTGGGGCACGGTGGCCGACACCCTGCACGACGCGGTTTTGGTAGTGAGCCCGGAGGGCCGCATCGTGCGCATCAACCAGGCCGGCGAAGAGCTCACCGGCTACCGCCGCGACCAGATCG
>CAZDRW010000544.1:0-2901 GCA_964507555.1 uncultured Desulfarculaceae bacterium | reverse complement strand
GGCCGGCTCAAAGGGCAGGCCGTATATATCGCCCTGGGCAAGCTTGACCGCATCGGCAATGCCCTTGGCTTTGACCAATTCACCTGCTCGGGCCAGCAGGTCCGGCGATAAATCCAAGCCAGTGACGCGGCCTCCGGGCGAGATGGCCTTTAGCAAAAGCTCCAGATGCTGGCCCACCCCGCAGCCCGCGTCCAAGCCGTGGCTGCCTGGGGATAGCGCCAGCCAGGCCAAGGCTTCCATTATCAGGGGACGGCGCAGGGCTTCGAAAGTCTCCAGCTGGCGGGCGTAGCTGTCTTGGGTTTTATCCGCGCCGGCAATGGTTGTAGAGGCGGGCATGTATTTTTTCTCCCTGCTCCAGGAACCCTGCCCTATAAATCACACAGTGCGGGGGCAATGTCCAGCAAGGTTAGCCTAAAACAAGGGCCGCCGGAGGTTACGCCCGGCTGCCCTCTCGGAGCTCAATTATCTCAGGTAATTTACTTACACTGGAATGCGAGGCTCCCGCCAGTGCACCCAAAAACACATAAACAATGCGTTTAAACGCTATACAAATTGAAATGATTAACAACATTAATATCTTATAAAAAGTGGCTAATAGAGAAAACAACTTAGGGATAAAAACAAGTGCAGTCAGACAACTTAGCAAGCTGCTTTGGGAGGTATGGTCTGGAAGTAAGTCTTCGTATCTCGGAAGATTAATATATTTATACGCATAACATATATTCATTAAAAAACACTTATCAGGCAATATAAAAATGCATCTGCCGCTGCCTTGCTAAGCAACGCAGGGTGCCAAGCATCAGCCAAGCAGAAGCGCATCTTCCGGGAGTGATGAACAAGCTATAAGCTGTAGGCCGATAATAATTGGCTTTGTGTTGAACACGACTTGGACGGCCGGATAATTTAATTGCAATTTATTAGCATTATTTTCTGGCATATAAAATATATTTATGATATTTCATTTCAAGAATGTTCCCACTCATAGAAAAAGGATGAGCCCTTATGAAATTTAGAGCTCGATGGATATTTCAGCTGGCCTTGATTTTATGCATCAGCCTTTTTATGGCCGGCGCAACCTTGGCCGCCGGGCCTTATGCGGTAGGCACCAGTTGCATACAAATTGACACCAACAAGATTGCTTCCGGCCGCTCTTTGGAGGATTACCTGCAAGGCAATTGGGACGGCAATCAACGGTTTTACGTGGACCAGATTCTGGCCAGTCCGGAATCTTCGTTCCTCTATCAAATGGCAGTGCCGGACGACCGGTCTTTGTACGGCGATCTGGCCGGAACGGTTATGCCCATGGCGGCGGTGATCCTCTATCCCACAGCTAACAGCAATAACCGCCCGGACTACGTGTTCCCGGATGCCGCCGCCTCCTTCCCGCACATGCAGCGGCCCGGCGAAGGGCCGATCTTCCCGGACGGCTCCCAGCGCTATCCCGTGCTCTTGGCTTCCCACGGCTATGGCGGACATCCGGCCAGCGACGCGGAACTCATCAACACCATGGCGCTCTTGGCTAGCAATGGCTATATCGTGGTGGCGCTTTTCCACGGTGATCTGCGGGTGCCGGAGACCTTGGGTGGAGCCCCGTTCCCCTATGTGCAGCTCACCTTGCGGCCGCTTGCCTTGAAAGTGGCCCTGGATCATCTGGGCGCCCAGGCACAGTTCGCCGACCGCACGGATTGGGACCGCATCGGTGGCATCGGGGGATCGTTCGGCGGCGCGGCCATGCTGCTCCTCACCGGCGGACGCATTCTGGACCTGAATTCCTTCGGCACCAACCTCACCACCTATGATCCCCGGGTCAAGGCCGCGGCCGGCATCGTCTCTTATTGCGGCGACGACATCGTGCCGCTGTTTGGTTTCGACACCTCGGGCGCCGAGTCCATTGCGGCTCCCCAAATCATCATCGGCGGCTCGGAAGACGACGTGGCGCCCGTCTGGCGGCAGCGCGACGCCCTGCGCCATGCCCCGGTGCGCAGCTACCTGGTTACCTTGCAAGGCCAGGGGCACCTGTTCAGCGCCGAAGGATTCAACGACGCCGCTATCTGGGCCCTCGACTTCCTGGACGCCTTTGTGAAGGGCGACGGCGAAGCGCGCAACCGCCTGGATGCCAGGCGCGAAGTACCGGGCGGCCCCGCTGACTCCGTGGAGCATTTCAACTAGACGATCGACACGCTTTTAACAACGCGGCCGAGCCCTTGCTCGGCCGTTTCTTATTGGGGCGGATGGATGGCAGACCACACAGTTCAGCTGGGCACACTAAAGACTGGAATATTCGGTAGCTAATCTCCTATTATGATTTATAGCAATTAAATCAGGGCCAGAAAGCGCTGTTTTTCACAAGAGCAAAAGCCAGCCCGGCTTTTTTGATCAAAAGGGTCAGGAAAAGGAAACGTGCAATGAGTGTCAGCCTAAAAAACAGGTTTTTGGTGCCCACCATGCTTATTGTGTTCATAGGGCTTTTGGTGCTCACCATTTACTCCGTAAGCAATTCCGGCCGGGCCTTGCAAGAATCGGCCGAGGCTCAGGTCTCCGAGATCGCCAAGGCCACCAGCTTGCAGATAGAAACCTGGTTGAAAGGCCGCATAGCCGACGTCATCTATTGGGCCAGCGATCCCATGAACGCCAAGGCCCTGGCCGAGAAACCCGGCACCAAGGGTGGAGCCCTTGAGGCGGTGGATGGCAGGCTGGAACAGGCGGCCAAGGAATACAAGGCTTTCCAACGCATCCATCTGCTTGATCCCTCCGGCATCGCCCACGCGTCCTCCAGCACAAAATCCCGCGGCACGCTAAATCTGAGCTCGCGCGATTATTTCAAAAAAGCCCTGCAGGGCCAGACCGTGCTTTCCGATGTGCTAGTGAGCAAGGCCACGGGGCTTCCGGTCATCGTGCTGG
>CAZDRW010000543.1:0-2916 GCA_964507555.1 uncultured Desulfarculaceae bacterium | reverse complement strand
GCCGTCTTTGGTGAGCGCGTATAGTTCCAGTTGAACCGCCTGCTCATCCTGCATCTTGCTGATGAATTGGCGCGTCTGCGGCGTCTCCTCCCAAATAACCAGGTCCCAAATCTTCATGGTCAGCAGTTGGTCCCGGCTATAACCGAAGCGCTGGCAGGCCACGTCATTGACTTCCAATATGCAGCCTTCCAAATCATTGATGAACACCGGGTCGCTCACGCCTTCGAAAAGATCCTTGTAGCGCTGCAACTCCTCCATGCGCTTGCGCTCGGTTACATCGCGCACCATGGCCACCAGGCACTGCTGGCCCTGATAATCGATCACGGTGCCGGTCACCTCCGCATCCACGATGTTGCCGTCTTTTGTTTTAAAACGCCGCTCATGGAGGTACAAGGCGCCATGGTTCTTGGCTGCCTTCAGGTTCTCCCGCAAGTTGACCGCCGAGGGCGCCAGGATATCCTCCACCCGCATGCTTAATAGTTCTTGGCTGCTGTAGCCCAACCACTTGCAGGTGTAAGCGTTGCAGAAAACAAAGCGCCTGTTCGCCAGGTTGAAGATATAGATGGCCTCCGGCGCGTATTCCAGCACCGAGCGAAGGGTGGCTTCGGATTTAGTGACGAAATCAAGGGCGCGCTCGTACTCGGCGTTAGCCTCTTTGAGCAGGTTGGTCAAAATGTCGGACTTGCGCTCGGCCAAGGCCAGGGCATCCTTCAGCTCCTTTACCAGAGACTTCAGATTGCCTGTGGCGCTGACGCTCATGACCGTATCACCTCAAACCTATAACGGAAACCGCAGCCGTTTCGTTATACAGCAAGCTGGGCCGGTTGATCCTTGGGCGCGAAAACTCTCCGTAGCTGTAGAACCCCAACAAGGGAAGCTCGCCGCCCACTTCCTCTCTAACCTTATCTATTTCCTCGATAATCCGTCGGCCCAACACAATCCGGCGCGCCATACAGGAATACAAAAAGGCCATGCAAGGACGGGCGTCCTGCAATTGTTCCATGGCCAGGCGGGCGGCCCGGCCGGAAGCGTTCACGATTGAGTCGGCGCCTCCGCAGGTCAGGCGGACCATGGCGCCCTCGGGAATCTCGCCGGCAAAGGAAATCGAGCCGTCATGCTGGTTCACCGACATGGTGGCGCGCAATAAAAGGTCTTCGTCAGTTTCGCCGTCTTCGCTCTCAGCCACCAGGCCCAGGGGATATTCCACCCCCACTCCGGGCAGATTTTTCGCATGCTTGCCCAAAAAACGCGTGTATACCGCCAAGGCGGGTTGGTCGTTTAGTTCGTAGAGCGTGTTGCCCGACGCCCTGGTTACCCGCTTGGGAAGCCCCAGAGGCGACCAGCCGCTGCTTATACCCATGCCCAGTTGAAAATTGCCGGAAAATCCGATGGCCACGGCGGCGTTGCTCAGCAGACGGCCGCCATGGAACTGGAAGGTGCGCCGGAATTGTCCCGCGTCGCCGGCAGTGCCGCCGGCCACCGGCGTTTCCTTTTTGAGGATGGAATACATTCCTCTGAGAAGCGCGCAGCCGTTGCCGGTCAAGCCGTCGGAAAAAAGTTGCAGGTATTTGACTTCCGGGGACAATTCATGAGCCAGGCTCCGCCCTGCATTCTGGCAGTCCCGGCCTATATTCAGGACGCTAACCGCCTGGAACTCGATTTGGTCGGAAACCACGCCTCCCAACACTGCGGATCCGCAGTCGAAACCATGGTTGGAGATCTCGCCGTCGGTGGTGCAACCCACTATGACATCGGTGCCCACCGCTTCGCGGACCCCTCGCAGCAGGGCCTCAAGCCCATCATTGGGCGAGGCGAAGAGCCAGCTAGCCGAGGGAGGAGCCTTTAGCCGGGACACCAAGGATTCGCCTAGCTTGTGTCCGGCTTTGCGGGAAAAGGTAGTTTTCGTTCTTACGGTAGCGGCCTCGAACATCCAGGCCTCCCTGCTTAACTAGGCGATTTAGTTGTTAAGTTCGATGGTTAATAGGATGTCTCCCTCTCCTAGCGAGCCTAGGCCCTCTTGCAGGCGCCCAAGCTCCATCTCGCGGCCGTCCAACCAGGCCCCTTGGCAGAACTGCCAAAAATCCTGGCTAGAGCCGGCGGCGATTCCCTCGAATTCCTTGGCGGCGAGCACTATTCCCCGCTTGAGCAACACCGGCCCCACTTCACGGATGAGCAGGTTAAAGAGCTTTATAATAATGCTTCCGGGACCGCTTCGCATAGCCCCTTTATCGCCCTCATGGGTAATGTTGCGGCGGAGCGTTGCATAATAGCCGCCCTTGCGCATGGTGGCACCCACCAAGCCCGGCATGGCTGCGGACAAAGACACCAGGGACCCCTGGCTCACCACGGCCCGCTGCACATCATCCACCGGCTTGCCGTCCAAAAAGATGGTCTGGATCCTGTCTTGCAGGTAAGCCGGCTCCAGGCCCAACTGGCCGCATAGCAGGTCCTCCAGGTAACCGCCCACCGTGACCTGCACTCGCACACCTTGTTGAAATTTAAGCGCAAAAAAAGCCATAGCCTCCTTTGCCATGGCCAAATGGACCTTGGTTGGGCTGCCTGGCTTATTAGAGGGATTTTCGGCCTTGAAAAATCCCTTGCTTTGGCTGGGGCCGTTTTCCGCTTGCTTATTCATTGGGTATGCCGGCCGTAATGTTTATGACGGCTGAAACATTGGGGAGCGCTGCGCCCCCCATGTTTCAACGCCTGTCAAAGTTAATTACCAATTAAACACCGTGTCAAGGTCCTGGTCCGTTACTTGGAAGGTCACATTGTGGGGCGCCAGGGCTTGATTCTTGAAGTATGCGGGTAAACGGTCATGCTCCTTGGTGAAGCCGGCTGCCTTATTGAAGTCCCTTTCCATCTTGAGAATGCTCTTGCCCAGCCCCGCCACGTCGTCGCCGTTTAGCGACAATC
>CAZDRW010000542.1:0-2925 GCA_964507555.1 uncultured Desulfarculaceae bacterium | reverse complement strand
TCGGGTGGCGGTCTTGGTAGAGGCTATGTTCATGGCCGAGCTCAAAAACATGCTGCTCACCGCCGGGCACGACTTGGCCAGCCTGGAGGCCCCTTTAAGCCTGATGGTCTCGGAGGGCGGAGAGAATTTCGTGACCATGTCCGGCAAGGAGCAGGAACTCAAGGCCGGCGACATGTACATCCGGGACCAGGTGGGCATAATCTCTGACGTGATCTACGGACCGGACAACCGCAGCCGCATCACCCCCCAGACCACGGCCGCAGTGTTTTGCACCTACGCCCCGGCAGGCATTGGCGCGGATTTGGTGCGCGCGCACCTGGAAGATATCGCCATCTATGCTCGTATAATTTCGCCCCAGGCTGAGGTGGAGGCCCTGGAGGTGGTGAGCGCCTAGCCCCCCAAAAAAGCAAGCGCCCATAAGGCACCACTATCTTCGGATTATCGGCTTTTCCACCCGTGACCTGGCCCCCTGAACAGGATTCAAGGGACGAGGTATCCTAATCCCACATTATGCGGCAAGGTTGCAAAAAAACGGTTTTAACACAGGTTAACATATTGATATATTGTCCAAAATAACATTTCAGCGTGAGGTTTTGGGATGTCGGCAAGTGGTGAAAGCTTAAAAGAGCATATTAAGCCTTATTTCAATCGTTCGATCACGCTGGATTTCCAGGGTGCAAAACTTTCTTCAGACACTGGCTTTATTTTGCTGCGCGAGCTTGATCAGCAGCATGGAGTGATAGCACCGATAGGAGATGCTCTGGAAGACGACAGATCCGCTCCCCACACCAAACACACCCTAGTACAGATGATCCGGCAGCGGGTATACCAGATGGCCGCCGGCTACGAAGATTGTAACGACGCTGACTATCTGCGGATTGATCCGGCCCTGCGGCTTTCTCTGGATAAAGGCCACCAGCATGGGGCTGGTCAATCCGCACTTTCCCGTCTGGAGAACGACATTCTGGGCAATGCTGTAGGGCTGAAGGCGTTGGACGAAGCGGTGTTGCGCTCGGCGGATGCCTTGATCCACAAAAAGGACAAGTACCGTTTTGTTCTGGACGTGGATTCCACTGAAGACCCGGCATATGGAAATCAAGAAGGCTGCGTCTACAACGGCCATTTCGGCAAGACCTGCTTTCATCCCATCGTTGCCTTCACAGGCGATGGGGATTGCCTTGCCGCCGAGCTTCGGCCCGGCAACGTGCATTCTGCCGATGGCGTGTTGGATTTCATAAAGCCCTTGGTTGAAAGATACCGTCAGCGATTCAAGCTGTTCTGGTTCCGGGGCGACGCGGCCTTTGCCCTTCCCGACGTCTATGAATACTGCGAAAAGGCACACATCACTTATTTCATCCGGCTGCCTATGAATGACACCTTGCGCAAAATCATGGAGCCCGAGATCACCACCCGCCCAGTGGGCAGGCCGCCCAAGTCCGGAGTCAAGGTCCAGTTCTTCGAGTTTTCCTACCGGGCCGGGAGCTGGAATAAGCGCCGGCGGGTGGTGTGCAAGGTTGAGTGGCACACCGGCGAACTATTCCCCAGGGTGGGCTTCATCGTCACCA
Source organism: uncultured Desulfarculaceae bacterium (assembly GCA_964507555.1). Classification (GTDB taxonomy): domain Bacteria; phylum Desulfobacterota; class Desulfarculia; order Desulfarculales; family Desulfarculaceae; genus Desulfocarbo. The sequence continues at coordinate 1,360 of CAZDRW010000542.1, read as the reverse complement.
ATTCGACACTTCGGGCAAGGGAAGTGGTGCGGGCTTACAATGGTCGGGCTAATGTGGAGAACCGGATCAAGGAGGCAAAGAACACCCTGCGCTGGGACAAGACCAGTTGCCACCGCTTTGAAGCCAACCAAGCAAGGCTGAAAATGGGAGCAGTGGCTTACAATCTGCTGCACATGATCAGGGAATTCCACCTCACGGGCGAGGATGTCAAGCGGTCCATGGAGTGGCTGATCCGGCGGATCATCAAGGCTGCGTCGCGGATTTCTTACCATAGCCGCCGCTGGTGGGTGCACGTGGCCTCATCTTTTCCCCTTTCACACCACTACAGGTCGGTGCTGGGCACGGGCTGAAAGGAAATTCTAAGTTTGACCCGGTCATTTGAAATGGAATACTATGCGTTAAAAATGGGGGGATCGATACTTCCTCCTGGTTTTCAAGATCATTATCGGCAAGCAAGGCAAAGTGGTGGCTTTGGTGCCTCTTCGGTATGCACTTTAGCGGCCACCAAAGCGATAAATGGCCTCATGGAATCGAAAAAGCGGCGACTGCCGCATAATCTCGGATAAATGGTCCGTGATAAAAAATGGGCTTGTGGGATGGCTAGCGGCCCAGAGGCGCGCGTCCGCGCCCCAAGCCTCATCGCAATTGATCAATTCTTTTTATAGTGTACGGCTACCTGGCTACCGTACATATAGACTCTTTCGACTTTGTATCCTTGCATCGCATAGCATGAGGGAACATTGTAGGTGATTGTAAATTCAGGATCTGGAAAGTTGCCGGTCATGTCTTGGGCATCCAGATCGGTCCGGATGCATGAGTATTGGCCGGCCCTCGCGTCTTGGCCGCACCAAAAGCCGAACATAACGGCAACGGCGACGGCCACGCCGGCCAGGAAATACAGCATGCCGCTTAGTCTCTTTGGGTTTTTCATTACTTCCTCCGGGTCTGCAGTAGAAGCCGTACTTTATAATTACTAAAGCTGGCGTAAGATCGCCCTAGTTTGCGTATATAGTAACAAAATTTTCGCCCTGATGTATATTCCGGCAAACCGCCAAATCGCTTCACGGAAAACCGTGAATCAATATCAGCGGAACCCGCGCAAATCAGGCGTGAATAAAAAAGGTTAATAGTCCTTGCCATTTTTGATTGAGCGCAGCCTGCACCAGCTATTGACGACTTATCTCTTCTAATATATTCCTTCCACGGCCGACGAGATGCGCGTTCATCGGGTCTCTACTGCGGTGAATTCGGTCGCCAACGAAGGACCGAAACTTATAACACCGCTTGAGCCGAAACCTGACCATATGTGAATGGCGGAGTAAAAGCGAGGCGGTTGGCGGTCTAAAACCGTGACACATGT
>CAZDRW010000541.1:1562-2933 GCA_964507555.1 uncultured Desulfarculaceae bacterium | reverse complement strand
AAAAAGTAAGGTGGGGCCCGCGAACCTGATGCGATGGGCTCTTCTATTGGTGGCCATCCTTTTGGGCCTGGCTGCCTGCGGTGCGCCGCCGGCGCCGGTGCCCCGCGCGGGGCAGCCTTTGGCGATCGACCGCGAGACGGAAGCGCTTTTGCGTCTGGGCGAGGAACGCCTGGCTCAAGGCATGGCGCTGGAGGCGGGCGACGCTTTCCGGGCGGCCTTGATCCGCTCCCCCAATCCCGCCGACCGGAGCCGCGCCATGTTGGGCCTGGCCCGGGCCGACCGGGCCCTGGGCGAAAACGCCAAAGCCCTTAAGCAGGTGGAGGACCTCCTTAGCCAAGGCGTCTCCCCGGCCCTGGCGGTGGAGGCCGAGCTGCTGGCCTCCGCCCTTGAAATAGAGCAAAACAAGCCCCAAAAGGCTGCCAGCAGGTTGCGCCGCATGCTGGCCAGGCCGCCGGGTCCCCTGACCCGGATCGAGCGCCTCAGGGCCCAGGAGCTTTTGGCTGGGGCCCTGGCCAAATCCGGGCAGGCGGGCGAGGCCGCGGCGCAATTGGTGGATTTGGCCGAAAGCGCGGACGCCGCCCAACTGCGCAGCCTGTCCGACCAAATGGTGCAGGTGGCCGGCCTGGCCCGCTCCGACGAGTTGATCCCGCTTTTGGGCCGCATCACTTGGCCCGAACTCAAGAGCGCGCTTCTCATAGGCCTGGCCGAAGCCTATGCGCGTGAAGGGCGCCTGCCAGACGCTGAACGCACCTTGGCGACCTTGCGTGCCGAGCCTTCCGCCAGCCGCTGGGCTGCGCGCCTGCAGGCGTTGGACAGGCAAATCAGCCAGGCGCGCTTGGTCAAGCCGAGAGCGGTGGGGGTGATTCTGCCGCTCAGCGGCGCGTACGGCGCTTTTGGCAAGCGCGTGCTGGCGGCGGTGCAATTGGGCCTGGGACTGTTCTCCAACGAGGGAGCCCAGCCCCTCACCCTCTACATTGAAGATTCCCATAGCGACCCTCAGTTAACGGCCCAGGCGGTTAGCAGTCTGGTGGAGCGGAACAAGGTCTTGGCCATCATCGGTCCGGTGGGCGCGGCGGCCAGCCTCTCCGCCGCGCGCCGGGCCCAGCAGTTGGGCGTGCCGCTTATCAGCTTGAGCCAGATTGCCGGCCTCACCCAGGCTGGCCCCTTTGTGTTTCAAAATTCGCTCACCCCCGAAGCCCAGGTGAAGGCGCTCTTGGACCAAGTAATGGGCCGGCAGGGCTTGAAGCGCATCGCCATAATGGCCCCACAAAACGCATACGGCCAGGGATTCGCTCGCGTGATGAACGCCTACGTGACCGCCCAGGGCGGATTCGTGACCCGCACCGAGTACTATCCCCCCGCGCGAACCGA
>CAZDRW010000541.1:0-1552 GCA_964507555.1 uncultured Desulfarculaceae bacterium | reverse complement strand
AAAGCTTGGTCAAACTGCCGCCGGGCAACTACCGTCCCGGCCATCCTGATTCGCCCAAGCCGGTTATAGATTTCGACGCCCTCTTCGTGCCCGACGGACCGGAGGCGGCGGCCATGATCGCCCCCCAACTGGCCTATTACGACGTGCTGGGCGTGGAGCTTTTGGGCACCAATCTGTGGCACAACCCCAAGCTAATTGAGCAGGGCGCACGCTACGTGGAAAACTGCCTATTCCCCGATGCCTTTAATCCCAAATCCCAAGCGCCTTTGACTCGAGCCTTTGTGGGCGATTTCAGCCAGGCCCTGGGCCAGGAACCGGGCGTCATGGAAGCCCAGGCCTTTGATGCCGCCTACATGGTGCGCCATGTTCTGATGAATTCCTTGCCGCCTACCAGCCGGCCCGCCATGCGGGAGCGCCTGGCCCGCTTGCAAGGCTTGCAAGGAGTCTGCGGGGTCTTGAGCGTGGACCAGGAGCGCCGGGTCAATAAGCCACTCACCTTGTTCACCGTGCATTCCGGCGCTTTCACGCCCCTGGACGGGGCCAGGCCGCGCGCCGCAGGCGATCCCCTGTCGCAGCCGCAAGCGATAAAACCGGTGCCGGATCAAATCGAGATGCGCTTCAACCAGCCGTCTACGGGCGCAAGGCAAGACGGAACCAGCGGCGGCCAAGCAAGCCAAGGCGGCGCGGTGCAGCCCACCGTGATTCCGGCCAAGCCCATGCCGCTCATGCCCGCGCCGGCGGCCGACATACCGCGCTAGTCAAAATAGAGCGCCGCGAGTGCGGTGGATATGTTTCATGCAATGGCGAGGCCCTTGGGGCCCCGCCTTTTCCGCCGGCAAGAGAGCTTCTACTTAAAGTCGATCCTGATGTATTTTGATTCCCCGCACTGCCAGCCGCAGGAACTCCAATAGTAGCCGCCATCTTTTTGGCCGTGCACGCTGGTGGCTTTGATACGCCACATGAGCTGAGGCGGCTGGCTATGGGGCCCGCAGCATTGCAAAATGGCCTGGCACATCCCGGCCGGCGCGGTGACGCAGCGGTTTTTGTAATGGAAGTTTTGGGTCCAAAACTCCACGTCGCAGCCGCCGACCGGGTTGCCGTCCTTGTCAAAACACGCCACGGTAACTTTCTTTGAGATTGCGCCCCTATCCGCCGGCTCCTCGGCCTGGGCAGGGGTGCCTAGCAAGAGAACCACCAACCCTGCGTAAAAGGCGAGCTTCATAACCTGCATAATCACCTCTCCTTGTTTGAGTAACGGCCTGGCTTACCCGTGCGGGGCTTTGCGCGCCACAGGGAAGCCTGTTCTCGACGGGGGAGTGGGATTGCTTATATGGGGGGGCTGTCTGGCGGCGGGCGTACTTGACCCGCTGCGTTTACCTGGCGTAAGTCAGGGGGTCTTTTCTTCCGGTTTCCGCGAATCCCTTTAACCTCAAGAGGCAGGAATCGCACTCACCGCAAGCCAGTCCTTCAGGCGTGGGGTCGTAACAGGAATGGGTAAGCCCGTAGTCCAGGCCCAATCCCAGGCCGGCTTGAATGATTTGCGCCTTGGTCA
>CAZDRW010000540.1:0-2934 GCA_964507555.1 uncultured Desulfarculaceae bacterium | reverse complement strand
TGAGCCTCACCCAATTACTGCACCGGCGAAAAATGAAGATCTCTGGCTCTGGCAGTTTGCTTCGGCAAACTCCTCCGGGGTGCTGTTGCCCAAGGAGGAGTGGGGCCGATAGCGGTTGTAATCTCGACGCCATTGTTCGATTTTTTGGCGGGCGTCGTCAAGCGATAAGAACCAATGAGTGTTCAGGCATTCGTCCCGGAAGCTGCCGTTGAACGACTCTATGAGGGCATTATCAGTCGGTTTTCCCGGCCTGGAGAAGTCCAAGGTCACCCCATGCTCGTAGGCCCATTTATCCAGGGCCTTAGAGACGAATTCGGCGCCATTATCAACCTGGATCCTCTGCGGGGTGCGGCCGGCAAACAACCGCAGTCCTTCCATGGTCAATACCACCTGATCTGCTTTCACCGAGTGGTCCACCTGGATCGCAAGGCATTCCCGACTAAAATTATCCACCACAGTTAAGGCTCTGATCCGGCGCCCGTTGAACAGGTTATCCGCCACAAAATCCATGGACCAGCACTGGTCGATCTTATCAACCTCAGGGCGCTGGCGGCGGTGGGCGGCTGAAACTCGCCGCTTGGGCCTCTTCCTTCGCAAGTGAAGCCCTTCCTCGCAATAGATCCGATAAACACGCTTATGATTGATCAGCCAGCCCTCGCGCCGCAAGAGCACGTGGATGCGCTGGTAACCGTACCTGACCCGCGTTTGGGCAATCTCGCGTATGCGCTGCCTGAGGACGGGATCATCGACCTTGATCGATTTGTAGTAATAGCTAGTACGGCTGAATTCCAGCACTGCACACGCCCGGCGCACACCAACCTGGTAGGACAAATCCAGACTGTCTACCAGGCGGCGCTTGAGGACTGGCTTTATAATTTTCTTGAAAGCACGTCCTGCAGCATCTGTTTGTCCAGAGAAAGATCCGCCACCATACGCTTTAGACGGCGGTTTTCTTCCTCAAGCTGCTTCAAACGGCGCACCTCGGCTACGCCCAGCCCACCATACTTCTTTTTCCAATTGTAAAAGGTCGCCTCACTGATGCCCATCTTGCGGCACACCTCGGCCACACGGGTGCCGGTCTCTGCCTGGCGCAATGCAAACGTGATCTGCTCGTCGGTGAACTTAGATCGCTTCACGGCAAAACTCCTCCTCTTGAAGAAGGCCATTATGCCAGAATCCTCTACTTTTCAGCGGTACCGTTTACTGGGGGGAGGTCAAAAGACAGATTTGCCAGGAGGAAACAATGGTGCTTAACATGGTGAATTGTAGAGCATATTAGCAAGGGACGGATCGCATATAAGAATCGAGGGGCGCCGGGGGAACCCCCTCTTTTTTGGAAAAGAAGAGGTGCCCACCCGGGTAGATATTCTTTAAGAGAGCGCCGATTGTTTAGAGTCTCGCTAAGTTAGTCATTTATTAGCCATGGCCTACAAACTATGCAGGGGGCATGGGCGGGAAGCCCCCGCCTAAATGCCAAGCACCTCGGGTTCAGGCAAAGGGTATTTTAGCCGCTAGCCCAACCAATGTTTTTGGGGGATTCGATATTCGAGCCCACGCCGATCATTGGCTCATGTGAACCCCCCTTTTCTTGCATCAGTGCTCTAAAAACATCGCCCAAGCTGATCATGGCCTTGAGATGGCCTGAAGCATCCAATACCGGAAGCGACGATATCCAGTTTTCCTGCATGACAACGGCGGCTCTTTCCACGGGCTCATTTTCTGTGATGTACAAGGGGTCGCGGGTCATGATGTCAGCCACCTTCATTTTCTGAGTCTTTGCCCAAAAAAGATCCGGGTCGGTTTTGCCCAGGCGATAGCTCCACGCCCTTTTTAGATCCCGATTGCTGACAATGCCCTTGAGAAGGCCCTTTTCCACCACCGGCAAGTGGCTGATGTGGTGTTCAAACATTAACCCGGCAGCCTCAAGCAAAGGATACTTGGCCGGTACCTTTACGAGGTGCCTACTCATGCAATTCCTAACCAGCATGGCAATGTCCCTTCATTCCTGGCGGCACTTGGACTTGAGGTTTAGTAGCGCCAACATTTGGCTGGCAATGCACTATTCACACTTGCCTGCGAGCCACAGCAAACCAATCAGGCTGCGATTTGGTACATGCAGTTTCAAGAGGGGAGTGGCTCGGTTCCCTCGATTTGGGCTCTGCTCACCACCCCGGCCTTTTCCCCATCAGCGATGATTTCAGCCACGATGTCGCCGTAGCGATCGAGTTCAGCCTGCTCCGCCTTCTCCAGGTTGAACTTATGCTTTTCCTGGCACCACTCTCGAATCCTTGCATTAGTATTTAAAATGTAGACCACTAGTTCTCTGGTTGAAGCCATGATTTCCTCCTTTCAAAAATATGCGTCTGCGGTTGGGAATCCATGGCGCCCTGAAGCTTCCCGCGACTCCAAACAAGGGGCAACCTCTCATTCAGGGCCGCCTGGCACGCTCCCGTCTCCAGTAGGCCGCGGCATTCTGAATTGTTCCTGATCCAGGTGATGTGCGCGATAGGCATCAAGCACCGCGTTTACATCTCCGCGTACCAGACATTTGACTTCAATCCCCTCTTCCTCCATGGCCGATTTCAGGTCGTGCGAAATCGCCCCGCAGATCAGAACCTCCACGCCTAGTTCGGCCAATTGCCTTGCCCGATGTCCAGTATTCTTTTCCATCAGGAGAACGTCATAACGCCACTCTTGAACCCGGAAATCCATGTCCGACACCAATAGGTGCCTGGTTACGTCAAAAACCGGCGAGATTCTGCCTTGCCAGTATGAGATTCCGATTTTCATGAGTTCTTAAAGAGCAAGGTCCGGGCCAACCGGACCCGCCCTAGCGGTTATGGAATATGACATGCAATATGGAACAGATGGCACCAAAGCCCGGCATGGACAATTGACTGAAACATTGCAATGCGCAATGATTTAGTTAGCGGG
>CAZDRW010000539.1:0-2936 GCA_964507555.1 uncultured Desulfarculaceae bacterium | reverse complement strand
TTCAAGGTAACGCCGCTAATCACCTCATCAACCTGGTTGCTGCTGCGCTGCAGGTAGATGTCGGTTTCCGAGGGGTAGCCGTCAACTTTAATCATGCTGTTGGTGGCCCACTGAGAGCGCGTAAAGCCGCCGCCTAAATCGCCTCCTGAGCCAAAGGTGGTGTCAAAGGTATGCGAAACTGAACTGATCTGATACTGCGCCCCAGTATTATTGCCGGTGAGCACCAACTTATAGCTATCGGGAAGGCCTTGCCCGTCATTGATAATGCTGGCCACCACGCCGGGATTGTCTGAGTCGCTATTAATGGCGTTTTTCAACTGAGTCAAGGTGGAGCCGCCGTCAACCGAAACCGTGATGGTTTTTCCTGCGTAAGTGTAGGAAAAGGTGGCGTCGGCCGCGGTTACTTCAGTGGTAAGATCGTCAGACCACCCCGAGTGCACCACCTTGGTGGCCTGGGCCAGACCCTTGTCCTGACCTTGCTGCTGGATTGGGGAAAACACATTTATCTGAAAAGTGTCACCAGTGGCTAAATCGCCTGCGGCAAGGGACAGTTTGACTCCTTGGTCAACGGTATAGGCGTTATTACTCTCCGCCAGGCTGACCGTTCCGGTGCGTCCGGTGGAGTCGGTCCAGCGGAGCACCACCGTGTCCTCGGTGCCGGCGTCATTCAAGGTGCCGCCGGTCATGACGGTAAAGGAGTAGGTTTTATTGACACTGCCTAAATAATTGCCGCTGGTGGTGATGGTGGTGCCGGACCAAGATGTGCTTTCAGCGTCATCAATGTCATTGGCAAACCCGCTGATAGTAAATGACTCGGCGTCCAAAACGTCGCCCGCGCCCAGGCGCAGGTAAAAGCCGTTCTCCACGCTGATGGAGTCGCCTGGGTTGTAGGTGGCGGCAACGTTGATGGTGGTGCCCGAGCTGATGGTGGTGCCGGTGACCCGGTTCACCACGTCGTAAGTTAGGGTGAGCGCCTCTGAACCAATGGTGATGGTGGTGCCGCTGGTGTGGGCGGTGAAGATGTATTCATAGACCGAAGCGGTGGCTTTGTCCCCGCTGAATTGACCTGCTAGATCGATGCTGGCCGAACCCCAGGAAGCGTCGTCATCCAATACCACGTCTTGGATTCCAAAGGACAAATCCGTGGCGTTTTTAACCACCTGTATGCGGCCGTCATTACCGCCGGTGGTGCTTTTAAATATTAAATGATAAGGGCGGCTACTAGTCCCGTCGCTTTCAACCGTGGCCACCGTGCTGCCGAGTTTGGCATTAATCGCCGCAGCGATAGTGCCCAGGTCATCGGTGGCCCCGATCCCCACGGTGGTGTAGCTGGTGCCTATGTAAAAACCCAGTTCGCCGCCATCGCCGCTCACCACATCTGTGGTGGCGGAAGCGACTCCGGCAGAGCGCAATATTTGTTTTACATCAGTGCCCACCTCAACATGGTAGGCGCCGATTTTGGCCTCGTTGCTGGCCGTGGCGGTAACTTTGGTGTAGTCGCTGGTGGATCCCTGGCGCACCATGAATTCGGATTCGGAGTCCATGGCGCCAGCCGCCTCTTCGATGGCGTTGAGACGCTGGTTAAGTGCCTGCATGGAGTTGATTTTGGCTTCCCAGGTTGCTTTCCAGGCCTCCAAGCGTTGTTTATGGATGGACTCAATCTCCACCAATTGGTCGACTATTGCGCTGAAGTCGGTACCTGAGCCCAGGCCCGTAAAGTTAATGCTTCCGCTGACGCTGTTGTAGTTAGCGGTGGGGTATTCATATTGGGTGGGTAGAATGCTTGTCGAGTCGGCCAAGCGCATCTCTCCCTTTAATGTTGCTTCACTTACGGATTAAATTTGTTAATCCGCAGCAAATATGTGCAACTTGCGTGCCGTCACTGCCTGCAGACCAATGCCCATGGATAACCTGCTTAAATAAAATGACAAATCATAAAAGACGGTTATGCACCATATTGTCATTACGGCATTTTTTGCCGCTAGCAGGAGGCAACTTCTCCTGTCATCTTCATCGGCTAGGCTGCGCTGGTTCTTGAAGGTTCTTTGACAGTTGGGGCTCCGGGGAGCTATGATCTCGGGAAGAGTGACAATATTTGCTGGGATTTTGTGAGGCTAGATAATTGTTAGTTCGCGACATTCCATTGCATCTGCGCAATACCGTAGAGTATCTGGATCTTCCCATATACATTGACTTAGAGGGTAACGAATGCCTGCCGCCGCCCAGGCTGGCCTTAGGCGATACCTTGATGGTGCTGGGCTTATTGCGAAATCAAGGCAAGCCGGTGAAGCTGTATTTCGACCCAGCCAATGTCAGGGAGTTGGTGGAGGGGCATCCCTTGGTCAAGGAACTGCTCCCCCCGCATGAAGGACAAAGTCGCTTGCAAGTGGATCAGGTGCCCGTGGCCCGCTCGGGCAGGCTGGCTTCCTGGGTGAGCAAGACCACCCATAGATTGAACTTGCCGGTTTTGCCCGTGGATCGGGTTCGCGCCAACCCCATCGTGGCTCATAGCCTCTATTACAAGCTGGAGAATCGCGACGATCGGCCCAGTGTATTTGTAGATCCAGGGCGCCCCGCGCAACTTAAAGGGTTATTAAGCAAAGAAAAGCCGAACTTGGCGGTGTTTCCCTTGAACCCAGGGCGGGCTCTGGACATTTGGCAGGATATAGAGTGGTGGAGTGAACTCCTCAAGGATTTAAGCAAGGACTTCTCTTTGATTGGTGTGGGAGCCAAGGAATACCAAGGCCTTGAAGATTATTTTGACCATAGCCTAGCCCTGGGGGACCCGGTCTCGACCTTGCCTGATTTGGCTTGGTTTTTTTCGCAGGTCCATGGGTTTTTAGGGAGGGATGGGGGGTTGTATCACTTGGCCGCCGCGGTTAACTCCCGCTTGACTGTGGTGTGGGACTCCATGGCGTCATACAGGTATTGGGCAG
>CAZDRW010000538.1:0-2943 GCA_964507555.1 uncultured Desulfarculaceae bacterium | reverse complement strand
AGAGCCTTATACGGTCTACCTCAGCCTGCAGGTGGCCCATGACAAGTACCTGCCTTTGGAGATTATGCCGGGCCGGGTGCTGGTGCCGGACAGCCGCAGGCAGGAACTGCTGCTGGGCCTGGCCTTGGGCATGCTGGCCGGCCTGATGGCCTACAACCTCTCGGTCTTCTTCATCCTGCGCGACACCGCTTACCTGTATTACATACTCACCGTAACCTCGGTGGGAGTGATCAACTTCAGCGAGATCGGCGGATTTCCGGCGCATTGGTTTTCCGGCCTGCCCATCTCCGCCATGACCCGCATGAACGCCCTCCTGCTCTTGGTGGCCAACCTGTCCTACATCTCGTTCATCCTGCGCTTTTTCCGTCTCAAGGAACGCGCCTCAAGCCTGCACCGGCCCGTGTTGTGGCTTTTATGGGCGCAAGCCGCCATGTCGCCCCTGTACCTATTTTTGCCCCTGGCCACCTTGGGGCCGGTGGCCTGCGGCTTCCTGGTGGTGTGCCAGGTGGTCCTGTGGGCCGTGACATTCCAGGGCATGGCCCACAAGTTGGCGGGATCCAAACTCTACGCCCTGGCCTACGCGGTGATCACCCTATCCATCTGGAGCTACTGGCTCAGCTACTTCGGCTTGGTGCCTTATCACAGCGGCTTTATTTATGCCCTGCCCATAGGCGCGGTGTTCGAGGCCCTGGTATTCACCCTGGCTTTGCATTTCCGCATGGACGACCTGCGCCGCCAGCAGGAGATGGCCCGGGAAAAGTACATCGATCTCTTGGTCAGATCGCAACACCAGCAGGAGCAGCTCCAAGAATACGGGCTTTTGCTGCAAAAGGCCGCCCAGCAAAGCCCCGGGCAAGACGCCTCCCAGGCGGACGAGGACCCCGGGCTTTTGCAGGAACTGGCCGAGCTCAAGGGCAGCCGCGCCAGGCTGACCAAGAAGCAGCGGGAGCTTGAGCGGTCTCTGGAGGAAAAGAGCGAGGCCCTGGCCGAGGCCAACGGCGCGCTGAAGGTCTTGTTCGATCGCCTGAAAGAGGAAAAGGCCGGGGTGGAGCAAAGCGTAAGCCTGACCGTGCGCAAGCTGGTGATGCCCGCCCTGGAACGCCTAAAGGCCAGCCGCCTGGGCGGATCGCAGCGCGAGTATGTGCAGATGCTGGAGACCGCGCTGGGCGAACTGGCCGGGCGCAGCATCACCACCCTGGCCTCGGCCCAGGCAAACCTCACCCCGGCCGAGGCCCAGGTGGCGCTTCTTATCCGGGATGGCAAGGCCAGCAAGGAGATCGCCGAGGTGCTCGGCCTGTCCGAACACACCGTGGCCGCCCACCGCAAATCCATACGCTCCAAGCTGGGCCTGGCCGGCAAACAAGTCAATTTGGCCACGCATCTCCGCGAACTGGCCTGATCGCTCTAAAAGAAATAATCTAAATATATCAGTATAATATCTCGCCTTTGGTTATTTTTCCTACCCGATAATTACCCGGTTTCACCCCAACACGGCCTTGAAAAACTGTGCTTAGTTGTTTGCAGACAAAGGGGCGGCGCAAGGCGCGGCGCGCGCACGGCAAGATCTCAAGCGCCGTGGCTGCCCTAAGTTTGGCAGCCGTGGGGATGGAAATAAGGAAGGAGATAAATCATGAGCAGAAAAGCAACCTGGACCAGGCCGGGCCTGCTGGTTTGCCTGGCGCTATTGACCGCCTTTTGGGTTGCCCAGGCCCAGGCCGAGGACATGTACGCCTGCAAATGCAAGGGCATAGAGAGTGACTATAGATTAGCGGGAACCTGCGGCAACGGTTATGAAGTCGCCCGCAAGGGGCGCGTGGACAAGGATATCCCCAACAGCAAAATGGACAAATATTTGCCGTGGGATCTTGTCTCAGGCCTTCACGGTTTGAATGATTGCGCCTTCTCCCGGGTTTCGGGTTGGAGATGCGGCAGGATGGTCGGCGATATCCTTCCAATATGCACAAACTGATCCCGGCCAAGGCCGCTGGGTGGCCAGGGCCAAGGCGGCGGAATTGGGGGTGAAAACATGAATCTGCAAACCACCGGCTTAAAACTGGTTTTGATCTGCTGCCTGACGCTAACAAGCCTTGCCTGGGCGGCGCAGGCCAGCGCGGCGGAGACCGAGTACGCCTGCAAATGCAAGGGCATAAAGGAACAAATTTTGTTCGTTACGACCTATGGCGACTGCGGCAACGGCTTTACGGGCGGCAACAAGGGGCATGTGGACAAGCACATCCCCCAAAGCGAAATGATCCACTATTTGCCGCATGTCGTAATCGACAGCATCCATGCAACCAACTGCGGCTATTACGAAAGTTCGGGCTGGAACTGCGGCAGGATGAAGAGCGGCAAAGCTCCCTCCTGCATAAATGACTGACAATCGCGGCCCGGCCGATCGCGCCGTGACAAGCGGATTTGGAAAGTAGGCAAGCCATGAACATCAAATCAATATGCGCCAAACTGGCCTTGCTGTTTTGCCTGGTTGCCTTGGCCGCGGCCGCCGCGGGGCCGGCTGGGGCCAAGGAGGCCAAATACGCCTGCAAATGCAAGGGCATCAAGGAATGGATTCTCTTCGTGCCCACTTATGGTGCTTGCGGAAGCGGATATCAGGGCGCGGACAAAGGCGCCATACGCAGAAACATAGATGAAGATTATCTGATTCATTTCATACCGCCCGGCACCGCCAGCAGGGTGATAAACGGAAACGAGTGCGGCTATTACCCCGATTCGGGCTGGAATTGCGGAAAGATGAAGAACGGCACCACTCCCTCGTGCCTGAATGATTGACCCAAGCAGCGGGCCCGCCGGCTTGGCGGCGCCCAAGGAAAAGGAAACGATTGTGCGATACATGAATCATTTGAAGAAAACATGGGCTCCGGCGGCCTTGGCCTGCGCGCTGATAGTGACGGCAATGTTGGCCGCGGCCCCGGCCTGGGCCTATAC
>CAZDRW010000537.1:0-2948 GCA_964507555.1 uncultured Desulfarculaceae bacterium | reverse complement strand
GCAAGGCCATAATTTTCCTGGCCCGGGCTTGGGCGGTCCGGGCCGGGGATCGCTCCAAGCGGGCGCTTCTGGTGCCGGACTCCGGCTCATAGGCAAAACAGCCCAGGTGGTCGAACTGGGCCTCTTCCACCAACTGCAAGAGCTCGGCGAACTCCGCCTCGCCCTCACCGGGGTGGCCGGTCATGAGGGTGGTGCGCAAGGTAGCCTGCGGCACCAGTTCCCTGACCCGTTTAACCAGGGCCCGCACCTGGGCCCCGCTTTTGCGCCGGCGCATGGCTTTAAGCACCGGGTCGGCCACGTGTTGAATTGGCAGGTCAAAGTAGGTGAGCACCTTGGGCGTGGTAGCCATGATTTTCATGAGCTTCTCGTCCGCGCTATCCGGGTGCAGATAGAGTAACCTTATCCACTTTAGTTCATCTATGGCGGCCAATTTAGGTAGTAGCGCTGCGATTCCATTTTTTATTCCCAGGTCGCGGGCATAGGCGGTGAGGTCCTGGGCCACCAGGTTCAGCTCTTTAACTCCGGCCCGGGCCAGTTCCGCGGCCTCGGTGAGCACGTCGTCCAGGGGCCGCGAGCGCAAGCGGCCGCGAATGGCTGGAATAGTACAGAACCCGCAGCGGTTACCGCAGCCGTCGCTGAGCCGTAAATAGGCCCAGCCCGGCCCGGTGGATAGCGCCCGCGGCGAGGCGGCTCCGAAGATACCGCGCGCCGGGCCGATAAAAAGGCGGTCCCGGGCGCCTTCCAAAAGCTCCAGCAAGCGCGGCACCTCGCCCGGCGCCACCAGGAGATCCGCCTCCCCCAGCTCGGCCGCCAGCTTTTTGCCGTAGCGCCCCACCAGGCAGCCCACCACGGCCAAGCGCTGGTCAGCGCGCTTAATATCGGCCAGCTCCATGACCGCGGCCAAAGATTCCTCCACCGCCGGGCGGATGAAGCCGCAGGTGTTTACGATCAAGACCTCGGCCTGGCCGGGCTCGGCTGTTGGATTCCAGCCCGCCGCCATGAGCAGGCCGGAGATGTGCTCGCCCTCCACCAGGTTTTTGGCGCAGCCAAGCTGATGTAAATAGAAACTTTTGGGAGCGAGGCCTCTTTTGGGCGCCCGGTCTCTCCCGGACTTTCTCTTGGGGAGCGCTGGTTTTTTAGGTTCTTTGCGCATGCGGTTATCTTATATCCAACCTCTAACCAAGTAAGCATCTATTAGGGTCAGGATCCAAAAATCAAAGGCCAGGGCCGCCAGCCCCAAGGCCCAGCCCAGCCACCGGGGGATGGGCCGCCTGGTCGCTATTAGATAATCATCAGCCTCCCAGCCCTTGCCGCCACGCAAAATGCTTAGGCTTGCCATGAAAACATAGCACTCCACCGCAAAGGGAGGGAAGCCGCCGAACCCGGCCAAGGGCATGGCAAATAGCTTGGGCTCGCTCAGGTAGGGAATGGTATAAATCCAGCGGGCGTCGGCCAGCCAGTTCCATGACTCCCATAAAAATCCGCAAACCAGCCCGGCCGCCAGCAAGCGCACAAAGGGCGAAAGGTCGCCTTTTTGCCAAAAAGCCATGAGGCTCTTGGCACCAAAGCGGTGATTGATGGGCTCCAAAAGAAAAACCAAGGCTCCCCAGACCAGAGGAAAGAACAGCCCCGGCCATATTAATGGTAAGGCAAACATTATTATTCCAAAGGCCATAAACCAGGGTCGCCATGCGTGCGAGGCGGTCAAGGGCAGCACGTGTGAACCCCAACGCAGCTTTAAAAGACCCAGGAGCTCATAGGTCTCCAAAACCCCGGGCAGCACCGTGGCGTAGGCCATAAAAGCGCCCGGCCAGCGCAGCCAGGCCTCCCTGGGCACCCCTATGTAGTGCCAATTGTGCAGTCTAAGGTTCGCGAACTCCCAGCCGAACCAAAAGGTGGCCGAAGCAAGGCACATGAGCCAGAAAACCGGCCATCGGTCCCTGATCAGGCTGTTGCGCTTTCGGGCCTGGATCACCCCGTCCACCACCAGGATGTAGCCCCACCAGGCCAGTTGGTAAAACCAGGTGCGCGCCCAGGCCACTTCGGCCAGGGATAAGGCCGTGGCCGCGGCCAAAACGCCGCCGCCCGCCCAGCCATGCCAGGTTTTATGCAAATTGGCCATGCGCCTATTATGTACCAGGTGCAAACCGGATAAAAGCTCGTCTAGCAAGCATCGGGTTTTATTGGTTCAAAATAAGCCCAGTCACCCATCTCAAGATTTATGAAAGTAGAAGGCCTATTGGCTTGCTATTTGACGTACCCCGATTTTTGCATGAATTTCTCCGTGTTCCACCTATAGTGACCATATGATTTTGCCATTTATGGCCTTGCCAAAAAGCCTACTTTATAGCATGATATGTATGTTAATGCTTCACGGCTAATCATTATCCTCTTACCTCTGGAGAGGACCAAGCCATGAAAAAGCTGTTCCTGCTATTTGCGGCCCTTCTTGCCTTGCTGGTTCCCCTTGCCGCCGCGCAAACCGCGCCAGCCTGCGTGATGTCCTTTGAATTCGGCGCCAGCGGCTGCCACTGGGGCCGTGGCAGCATCGACGCATTCGGCAATTGGTCTCACAATGCCAATCTCATTACCGGCACCACCACGCCGGGAGACCCGGCCGTGGGCAATTTGGCCGGTTTTTCAGATTTCAATTTCTGGGATGCCATAGGCTTTGGCGAATATCCCTTGGATTATGGCGAGACCTATGATGTTCGCCCCGGCTTCACCCTGCCCTACTTGGGCGGTGAGTTCCGGGTTTGGGATCAGGGCGGCAGCCCCTATGACGCCATGTTCGGCGGCTCTCTTAATCTTTCCACCATCACCATGGCCGCCAATGGCAGGGGTTTCAGCCTAAGCGGCACCCTCAGCGACATGTGGTTCGATGATTCCATCGCCTCCTCGGTGCTATCTGATATAGCAAGCGCCCCTTCGGCGGATTTCAGCATGTT
>CAZDRW010000536.1:0-2957 GCA_964507555.1 uncultured Desulfarculaceae bacterium | reverse complement strand
AAGGCACACTTCCACCGGAGAGTCGCACTTGCGCATGGAAAGCCGGCAGGTGCATTTGGTTACGGAAATGCTTCTGGCGTTTTCTATGATTTCCTTCACGCTCTCAAAGGGCATCACGTTGGTGCGGGCTTCGATGGATACGTCCACCGGTATCACCCTGGTGAAAGGCTTGGGCGTGGTTTTGGCGATTGTCTTGGCCAGCCCGAACCACTCCTTGTCCATGTAGTCGCGCCAGAGATCCAAAAACTCGACCGGAGCCCCCGGCCACAACAGAGAGGCATCGTGGAACTGCACCAGGTCGCGGCACATCCGCCAAGTAGGCGGGTCGGTCTTGGGATTGGGAAACGCCACACCCTTGATAAACAGTTCCTTGATGCGCTTGGCAACCTCATCTTCGCTAAGGCCCAGCTTGGCGGCGATCTCGCCAGGCTGGCCCGGCATGGCTAACATGATGTCCGCGTCAACCGTGTCGGCCAGCATGGCGAATATGCCCGCAATGCGCTCTGATTGTCCCAGGCCGATCCGTCCGGCCAACTCCGCATACCGGGGGTTCATATGCTTTTCTCCTGGCGAAAAACCGTAAGCGCCCAACTCGGCCCTATCTCAATAGGCAGATATGCCGCGCTTGTCAAGTCCGTATGTCTTGTGGGCATTCGTAGGCTTGTGATAATGATCTTAATATGAGCTCACTTATAGTCAACGAGATTTTTCAAAGCATCCAGGGAGAATCATCCTGGGCCGGCCTGGCTTGCGTTTTCGTGCGCCTGACCGGTTGCCCCCTGGATTGCCGTTGGTGCGATACCGTCTATGCTAAAAGCGGGGGCGAGGATCTGGAACTGACCGCCATCTTGGATCAGGTGGCCGCCTTTGGGGTGAACTTGGTGGAGGTGACCGGCGGCGAACCGCTGGCTCAAGCCGGTACCCCGGCGCTTCTCAGGGCTTTGTGCCAAGCCGGCCACACCGTGCTCCTGGAAACCAACGGCTGCGAGGATATCGGCGGCCTGGACCAGCGGGTGCACGTGATCATGGACCTTAAGTGCCCCTCATCCGGCATGGCCGAGCGCACCCTTTGGCAGAACCTTGAAACCCTCAAGCCCGGCGACGAAATAAAGCTGGTTCTCGCGGACCGGGCCGACTATGAATACGCCCGCCGCGTCATAAAGGAGCGGCGGCTGGCCCAGCGCTGCGGCGTGCTGCTCTCCACTGTGCAGGGGGAATTGGAACCGCGGATGGCCGTGGAGTGGCTTTTGGCCGATAAGCTCCCCGTGCGCTTTCAGCTGCAGCTTCACAAATACATCTGGCCTCCGGACGCCAGAGGCGTTTAGCGGAGCTCACCTGCGGCAATAAAAAATGACCCGCCTTATTTGGGCTGGCGTTTCCGGGCTTTCAGCCAATCATGCATTTGCTGCACGTTCTTGGCCATGTTCCAACGGCCGTTTTCAAATACCCCCATATCCGCGCCTATCATGGCGGAGGCCAAACGCACCGAATTGGCGTAAAAGAGCCATTGCTCGACCCAGAGCTGCTCAATGTATTGGTCAAACGGGCTGCCCTTGCCCGGCCCCAGGGCCAGGCCGCTCCGCCAGACATCCTGCAGAATATTGGTGGAGGCTAGCACCATGGCGTCGGCTGATTTGATGGAGGCCTGCAGGCGCTGGAATTGACCGTCCACCCACTGCCCGCTGTGGCAGCCCAGGCAGACCTTGCGCATGGTTTGCCGCCGGGCGGCCTGCTCCTTTTCATCTATCAGGAATTGGCTTGCCGGTTTGCCATTCAAGGTGGTGGCCAGGGTCATGCCGTCGGCGTTCTTGATCTTGCTGGTGTCGGGGTCCTTGGGGTGCGGATGGGAGTAGATCAGGCCGATGAGCCGCCACCACAGGCGATCGTTCATGCGGTGGGTGCGCTTGGCTAAGAGCGTCCCGTCTCCGGCCACCAACAGGCTTATGTGGCAAGTGGCGCAGGTCGGCGCGCTGAAGTCCTTGCCCACGGTCCAAGGCAGGGCCTGCATGTTCCAGTCCTTGCCCAGGGCCTGGAACAGATTGCCGTGCTTGCTCACCTCGTAGACCTTGTAAGCCGGCACGTCCGGGCCTTTGTGGCATTCGGCGCAGGCCGCGGGATTGCGGGCCATCTGGATGGCGAATTGGTGGCGGCTGTGGCAGGGGGTGCAGGAGCCCAAGGAGCCGTCCGGATTCTTGCGCCCCACCCCGCGGTTGGGCCAACCGCTAAGCTTGGCCACGGTCACTTCGCCCAATTGGGGGTTGTTGATTGTGCGGGTTCCTTCGGCCTTGACCTCGGTGCCGTGGCAATACAGGCAGGACTCGGCTTGATCGCCGGCAGCAGGCTTTTCATAAGTCACCTTGCCGCCCGCGACCTTCTGCACACCGTTAATATGATTCGCCAGATCCATGTACACCGGGTTGTTAATCAGGTTGCCTCTGGCGTGGGCCATGAGGTTTTGGCCGTACTCCCGGCGCTCCTGGGGGTGGCAGGTGGCGCAATCCTCAGGCGAGACCACGGTATGCACTTGAGCGCCCTCGTGGTCAAACGAGCCGGGATGCTTTGGGGCGCGCTGGGTGTGGCACTCCGCGCAACCCACCACCACCGTTCTCATGGCCTGGGGTATATCCTCCAGCTTGGCCGTGACCCGCCGCTCCAACTCCGGAACCTTAAGCCCCATCTCCGGGGTGCGGCTGGCCATGCGGCTTCTCTGCCAATCAGCCACAATGCCGGGCGTGGCAATGTTATGGCACTCCAGGCAGGCCTGGGTGGCTTCGCTCACCGGCGGTTTAACCTCGGCCGCGCTTATGGCTGAAGCCATAAGCAGGCAAGCCAGCAAAACCACCGCCGACATCATGCACAGAGTTCGAAACTTACGCGTATAGATCATCACGGTTCCATCCCCTGGAGCTAGAGGAACTTGTTTTGATCAAAGCAACCCCAGAGTTAGGGGCCAAGGC